>MFXB01000044.1:0-10040 GCA_001787475.1 Candidatus Peregrinibacteria bacterium RIFCSPLOWO2_01_FULL_48_20 | reverse complement strand
GATTTGAGCGGCATCGGGGGCATCAAACGTCCCGGAATCGTTCATCGTCTCGATAAAGACACTTCCGGTGTGCTCCTTATCGCCAAAAATGATAAAACCCACCAAAAATACAGCCAACTTTTCCAAGATCGAAAGGTGAAGAAAACCTATCTTGCGCTTGTGAAAGGAAATCCAAAAACACAAAAAGGACGGATTGAAGCCTCCATCACTCGCCACGCCTCCGATCGAAAGAAAATGTCCGTGAGCCATCAGGGGAAAAACGCCATCACCACCTTCGAAGTCCTGGAAAACCACCCCGGCTTCAGTCTTCTTAAAGTAAACATTGAAACCGGTCGCACGCACCAAATTCGCGTCCATCTGGCCAGCATCGGCCACCCTGTGATTGGCGATGCCACCTACGGTGACAAAGCTCTGAACAAAAAATTCGAAGAAAAATACGGCCTCAAAAGACAATTCCTCCACGCCCAAAGACTCGAAATCAACGGAAAGGTTTTCGAAGCGGAACTTCCCTTGGAGTTAGCGACCATTTTAGAATAAGGATGGCTTAGATAAGCCAAAAATCGACGCAAAATCTTTGCGCGCGCACGACCTAACGTATGCTGCCACCTGAATAGTGTTGAGGTTCTTCCCTTAAAGCTTTTTCTAATTCCAAATGGGACGTGGCTCCCGAGGGAATAAAATTTCTCCACTTATCACCCTCAAGGAAATCTTTACAAAAACCTTGCACATAAGCCTCATCGACGTGTCTGCCGTCTTGATACTCACAAAAGTTCCATTTTCCGATATGATAGTTCGAATCCAAAAATCCCGGTCTTTCTTTTACAACTTGATGCCCCCTCATCTCAACATATGGTTCACACCTTGCAAGAATAGTAGGACGTGCTTCAAAAACCGCATCACAGTCCCCAAAAGTTCTCATCATCTCAGTCAAAAGTTCCTCCTCGATTTGAGCATCTCTTTCTTCGGTCGTAAGTTCCGCGTCTCCCTCATCCAAAGCTCCTCCATCAAAATGCCTCTCATCCAAATCTTGAGGGCATCCGAGCATCAGCGCCAATGGCAGGGTTCTATGTAAGTTCATTTGACTTTGAAGTAATCTTCTTCGCAGCAGGCTTTTTGGCGGCCGGCTTTTTCGCGACTTTGGGTTTAGCCACTTTCACTGCTTTTACCTCTTTTACTTCCTCTTTGGCGGCTTCCATCACGGCTTTTTCTTCTTTGGGAGAGGCTGTTTTTCCACCCACAGCGGAAATCTTCAAGACTTTGATGGTCGTGAAGGGCTGACGGTGACCTTGACTTCGGTGATAATGTTTTTTTGATTGAAACTTGAAAACAAGGATTTTTTTCGCCTTTCCCTGTGCCAAGACTTGGCACTCCACATGAGCGCCGGCCACAAAGGGCATTCCAATCTTAAGGGAACTGCCATCTTCCTCTCCAAGGAGTAACACTTCATTGATTTTGAAGTTTTTACCGGCCTCGATAGCCAACTTCTCAACATCCACCTCGTCTTTTTCTCGAAGACGGTATTGTTTTCCCCCAAAGTAAACGACTGCAAACATAATTTTTTAGATCAAAGCGCGCTCACTTTACGGAATAATTCACTCTGAAGCAAGGCTTTTTTCCAAAATCTCAATCCCTTCCTCAATCGCCTTCTGAAGAATAGGCAATTCATCCTCCAAAAAGGGCGCCAAGACAAAATCGTGGAGATCGAGCTGCTGCGGAGCGGTTTCCCCTCGAGATTCAATGCCGAGGCGAAGACGCGGGAATTCCATGGTTGCGAGGTACTGAATAACCGATTTCATGCCGTTGTGAGTACCGGCAGAGCCTTTCTCACGGAAACGAAGCGTTCCGAGCGGCAAATCCACATCGTCGTAAACGGCATAAAAGTCCTTGGGTTCGACTTTGTAAAAATTCAAAACCTCTTGTACGGCCTCGCCGGAAAGATTCATAAAAGTTTGCGGTTTCATGAGGATGATTTTTCCTTCGCCGCTTCCCTTTGCACTAAACAGTGCCTTCCCTTTCTCTTCAAATTTTGGGAAATCATGTTTTTTGGCAAAAGCATCCACCAACATGAAACCCACGTTATGCCTAGAACGCGCGTAAGACCTACCCGGATTTCCAAGACCGCAAATTATTTTCATAGTGTTTATGCCTGCTCATGGAATTCAAAAACGTGCGGACCCACTCTAACAAAATCACCGGTTCTTGCGCCAGAGCGAACCAAGGCGTTGTGGATGCCCATCTTCTTGAAAATATCATAAATTCGATTGACGGCTCCTTCTTGCGACGTGTTTGTCATTCGAGCAACTTGTTCGATTCGTTTGCCGGTCACTTTGAACAAAAGACGTTTGGGCTTGAGTTCCGGTTCAATGGTCAGACCGTGAACATTTTCTTCAAAAAATTCCGCCTTCACTTCCTTGATTTTTTCGACTTTGAAAGAGCTCTCATCCATAAGCGCCGTCGGCTTGTATTCATACACGTCTTTTCCTTTTTTGGGTTCGGGTGCCTTTTCGCGAACACTTTGGACCAGCTCCCAAAGTTCAAACAGCAATTCTTTTATCCCTTCACCGCTCACGCCTGACACCATGCGGAACTTCGATTTCAGTTTGGGATTCTTCTTCAAAAATTCTTTTTTGAGTCGTTCGCGGTCTTCCTCCGGGATGGAATCGATTTTGTTCATCACTACAAAAAAGTCTTTTTCCAAAAGCGTTTTCTTGTATTTTTTAATCTCATCCACCAAAATTTTGTACTGCTCTACAAGGGTTCGATCTTCATAGGAAAAAGGATCCAAAAGAAAGAGCAGAATGGCCGTGCGGGAAATGTGCTTGAGAAACTGATCCCCGAGCCCCTTCCCTTCGGAAGCGCCTTCAATAATACCGGGCATGTCGGCGATGACAAAACTTTGCGACTTGCCGCCACTCACCGAAGGTGAGCGTTTAGATAAGTAAACCACGCCCAAGTTCGGAACCAAAGTCGTGAAAGGATAGGCCGCCACTTTGGGCTTGGCCGAAGACACATGAGAAATAAAAGTGGATTTTCCGGCGGAAGGAAATCCCACGAGTCCCACGTCCGCCGCCAAACGCAGTTCAAAACGAAGTTTTCGAAGCACTCCGACGTCTCCAAGCTCGGCAAAAGTGGGCGCTTGACGCGTACTGCTGGGGAAATGCCCGTTTCCGTAGCCTCCGCGGCCGCCTTCGGCGGCCGAAAACCGCTCACCCTTTTCTTTTAAATCCACCAGCTCCTCGCTCGTTTTCTCATCATAAACCAGGGTTCCCACCGGAACATGCAAAATCAAATCCTCTCCGGCTTTTCCCGCCATGTTGTTCTTGAAGCCGGGCTCTCCATCCTCAGCCTTAAAATGTTTGAGACCCGTGAAGTGCTGCAGCGTGTTGAAATTCTCATCCGCTTCCAAAATCACATTTCCACCGTTTCCACCGTCACCGCCATCGGGCCCGCCCACATCCACATATTTTTCACGATGAAAAAAAACCGCACCGTTTCCACCTTTGCCACCTTCAAGTTCAAGTTTTACCTCATCAAAAAACATAGTGTGCGGCCTGCAAAAAACTTTTAAAGTTAAAGCTGAGACTCGATTACGGATTCAAAGACATCGTAAGGCCAAGCGCCCACGAGCTTTTTTCCATTGATAAAGAAGGAAGGAGTTCCGGTCACGCCGTAGCTTTTTCCGGCCGTGTAATCGGCGTTCACTTCGTCTTGCATGTCACCGTTCTCAAGACAGGCGGAGATATCGAAACCCAATTCTTGAGCACCGGCAATCAATGACCCCGTCACATCTTCATTGGCCCACGCAGCCACATTTTCAAAAAGCCAATCGTGGTAAGCATAGTAGTCACCTCCCGCTTCGGCAAAACATTCGGCTGCCTCCGCGGCATCATCCGCTTTGTCATGGCTCGGCAAAGGCAAATCTCGGTAAATCAATTTCACTTTTCCGGTATCGATGTAGTTTTCTTTAATCAAAGGAAGCGTTTCCGTGTAGAACTTTTCACAATAAGGACATTGGAAATCACTGAATTCTACAATCGTAACCGGCGCATCGGGGTCACCCATTACCGCATCATCATCCACGCTCACCGCAACGGTTTCCAAAGAATCCGGATCCACATCGGGAGCCGCTTCTTCGACAGAATCGTCCGTCGCCTGACTCCCATCAAACAAATTGGCGAATCCTTGTCCCCCATTTGTAAAAAGAATTCCTCCCATAAGACCTACGGCGAGAAAACTGAGGCCCATCCAAACAGATTGAGAATGATTTTCAGACATGATTGTGAATTAAATAACGGCAAGAGAATAGCATATTGTTTTCGTAAAACAAATAGGGTAAATTTCCTTGGCGAAGAGCCGAAGTGGCGGAACTGGCAGACGCGCGGGACTCAAAATCCCGTTCCCCTCACCGGGAGTGTGGGTTCGACCCCCATCTTCGGCACCACACGCACGGAGCGTAAGCGAAGTGCGGATTATAAAAAGTGTCGCGTCAGCGACTCATTATTTCAACTCCTCCTCCACAATCCTCTTGATCGCTCCACCATCGGCTTTGCCTTTGAGTTTGCCCATGAGAACGCCCATCAACTTGCCAACACCGCTTTTGTCGGTCACGCCAAGTGCTTCTTTGCTAGCACGAACCTCCGCACGGATAGCATCTTCACTCATTTGCTCGGGCAAATAAGCCTGAAGAATAGCGATTTCTTTTTCTTCCTTTTCAGCAAGTTCGGCGCGACCACCAGCTTTGAATTGTTCAAAAGAATCTTTGCGTTGCTTGATCATTTTTTGAATCACGCTTTGGATGACGGCTTCGGTGATTTCGGTTCCACTGCCATCGGTCTGAATTTTCATGATTTCAGCCTTGAGCATGCGCAGCACGGACGTTTTGAGTTCATCCTTGGCGAGCATGGCTTGTTTGAGATCTTCGAGTAGGGTTGAGTAATCCATAGAAAAATTAAAGTAAGCTTATAATGCTACTTAAACATACTTTTTGCACGCGTATCTTTTTGAAAAGTAATCGCGAAACGATGCGCTTCATTGCGAATTCGCTGTAAAAGGTAGAGCGCCGGAGAATCTTTGGGGATGAGCAAAGGAAAGGATTTTCCGGGCACAAAAACGTCCTCCTCGCGTTTTGCGAGACCGATCATGGGGATTTCAAGTCCATAAAAATCGCGACTTTTCAATGCGGCGCCAAGTTGACCTTTCCCACCATCGATCACAATAAGATCCGGCTTACTTTGGAAAGAGGCATCATAAGTTTTGGAGGGATTATAAGCGAATAAAACTTCTTTTAAATCGTTCAAAAATTCTTCGGGAAATTGCTTCACTTCCTCAAAGCCGAAACGAAGGTAAAAATCGCGCATTTTTTCGATGCAAGAAACGTAAACGCGTTTAGCCTTCAATTTTTGAATGGCATAACGAAGAAGGCCGGAACCCAGACCCTGTGCACGAACTTTGGGAGAAATATAAAGCGACTTGAGGAGATAAGATTTTTCTTTTCCTTTCACGAGACGCACAAGGCCGATTGGTTTGTTATTTTTGAGCGCCAGCGTGTATTCGTCGAGAACCCCATCCACTTCATCTGCTCCTCTCCACTCTTTGAAAAGCCGTGCAATCCCGGGGAGATGCCTTTTCGCCGCTTTTCGAAATTCAAAGCCTTTGGCTGCGGATTTCAAGTAACGAAGACGACGAGCCAAAATTTCACTCATCGATTTGAAATCGTCGATTTCACCGTCCACGATGGAACGCAAATGGAATTTTCGGTAGTCGGATTTCTTAGGTTTCCCGTTTTCAAAAACCACCATGGAGGCCACCGTATCGCTCCCGCCCAAATGAGAAATGTCATAGGCTTCCATGCGCTTGGGTACTTTAGAAAGTTCCAAATGCTCCGCCAATTCCAGCAGAGCTTCTTCGTCACTGGGTTGCATGTGTTCCCATCGAGCCTTGTGCTGTTTCTGGAAACTGCGAGCGTTCTTTTCCGCGAGCGAAGCGAGCGCGTGCTTTTTCCCTCGCTTTGGAAAAACGAGCCGAACTCTATGATCCGCTTGATTCGAAAGCCACGTTTCAAAAAAATCAGGCTCCTCCAGTTCAAGCGGCAAAAGAATTTCACGAGGAAAGGCGGTGGCTTTTTCGTAATACTGAGTCAGAAAGGCTTCCACCACTTCCGCGGCACCGGGCTCATCTCCCGCTTCGCAACCGGCCGCTTCCGCAATAAAATTTTCCTGACCACAGAGTTTTCCGTCACGCAGCATAAACAAATTGAAATACGCTTTCCCGTTTTCGAGCACAAAACCCAGAATATCCGCATTTTGATGATCCGGCGAAGTCACCACTTGTTCATGAAAAAGACTTTGAAGCGCCTGAAGTTTGTCGCGCGTTTTCGCCGCTTTTTCGAACTCTTTATTTTCTACCTGCGTTTCCATTTGAACTTTCAAAGAATCCTCAATACTTTTCGTGTCTCCTTCCAAAAAGCGCTCAATTTGAGTGATGGATTTTTTATATTCCTCGGGAGAAATTTCCGAAATACAAGGACCGGCACAGCGCTTAATATGATAGTCCAAACAAGGATAAGCCATGGTCTTCCGAATCACCTCGGCCTTTCCGTTCTTCCACTCAATTCCCAAATCACAACTTCGATAATTGAACAACTTTTGGAGCAAAGCCAAGGTTTTTTTGACGGTATGTGCCGCTGTCTTCGGCCCAAAATAGCGTGCCCCGTCTTTTTCCACGCGGCGTACCACTTCAATACGCGGAAAATCTTCATTTTTGGTGATTTTTATGTACACAAAATTTTTGTCGTCCTTCATGAGAACGTTGTATTTGGGTCGAAACTCTTTAATGAAATTGGTCTCTAAAAACAAGGCTTCCAAATCACTGCTCACCTCCACCCACTCCAAATCGGCAACTTTTTCCAAAAGTTTCTGCGTCCTCACCGTAAGTTTTTTTTGATCCTGAAAATACGACCGCACTCGCTTGGAAAGATCCTTCGCCTTCCCAATGTAAAGAATCCGGCCATCCTCATCTTTCATTTTATAAACGCCCGGACTGTGTGGTAGTTTTTTGAGTAAGGATTGTAAGGGTTTTGAAAGCATAGGACAAAATGACAAAGTTATGCTATGTTAACTTCCTTCTTTACGCAAATCGGTACCTTATGAACGAGGTTTTCCACAAAAACATGACGGTGAAACAAGCGGTTCTCGCCACTCTTGCGTATTTTGATTTGTTTGGTGTTCCTCTCACCCGAAGCGATATTTCCGAACATTTATTTTTCACCACGCCGGATGAAGAGAAAATCGACATTTATTTGCGCGAAAGCCCAATCATAAGATTGAAAGAGGGTTACTACTCCATCTCCGGCACAGACGAATTTTATGATACTTTTTTGGAAAAACGCAGCCGCGCCCTCGAATATTGGAAGAAAGTTCGCCGTTACCATTGGCTTTTTTCCGTCTGTCCTTTTATTGATTTGATTTGCGTCTGCAACAGTTTGCCCATTTACGCCATCGATGAAGAAAGCGACATCGACCTTTTTGTGATCGCGAAAAAAAATCGGCTCTTTCTCGCCCGTTTTGCCTTAACATTGCTGACCACACTTTTTGGCGTACGTCGTCACGGTACAAAAACCAAAGCACGATTTTGCCTCAGCTTTTATGTGACGGAAGACAACTTGGATCTCAAAAAGATCTCACGGGAGCCCTACGACATCTACCTTGCCTATTGGATTAAAACCATGGAACCCATTGCCGGAAACTTTGAAACCTACCAAAAAATTCTCGATTTAAGCCGTCACTGGCTTTCCGACTATTTCAAAACCGTTCAAGAACATCGCCGCTATTTCCGCAAAGCCAAACCCTGGCACGAACAATGGAAAGAACGTTTCGAAACCTGGCTCGACAAAGATTCTTGGGAAGAAAAGGCCAAGCGTTCACAATTGCTTCACGCGCGAGAGAAATACCTGCTTCTTAAAGATAAAAGTGGAACGATTCTTGCAAGCGACATGCTGAAGTTTCACGATACTGATGAACGTGAAACGTTTCGTACAAAATGGGTCAATCGTCTGAATGAACTGCTCTAGATTTCTTGTGAGTCCCTCTATCTCCCGGCTTTCTGAAAATCAACCTCATGCTCGTTCCGGTAAAACCGAAACTGCTGCGGAGTTCGTTCTCCAAAAAACGGCCATAGGAAAAATGCATGATTTCCGGCCACTCGCAACTGAAAACAAACGTGGGTGGCTGAACTCCGTCTTGGCGCACGGAAAGCACATTGAAGCGTTGCTTGCCTCGCGTGCCGCGCGGAGGATGTTTTTTTAAAGCGTGACTGAGCCAAATTCGAAGGTCCTCCTCCGGAATTTCTTTTTTTCGTTCGTCGTACACTTCCTTGGCCAGCTCCAAGATTTGAAAAATGTTTTTTCGCTCCAAGGCCGAGCTGAAAACCACCGGCGCCCAAGGAAGGTAATCCATCTTTTTTTGAAGTTCATGAATGGCCATGTGCTCGGCCACTTCTCGCTCTTTTCCTGAAAATTGATCAATTTTATTCAGCACCAGAATCAACCCTTTTTTCTGCTCGAGAATGTATTGGCTCACATGACAGTCTTGCATGGTGACGCCTTCTTCAAAATCCAGCATAAGTACGCAAACGTCCGCCTGATCGATGGAGGACATTGACCGCAAAATACTGTATTTCTCAATACCTTTTTCCACTTTGCCGCGCCGCCTGATCCCGGCCGTGTCAATCAAAGTGAAGGGAATTTCCTTGTACTCAAAGGGAATTTCCGTGGAATCGCGCGTGGTTCCGGGAACTTCCGAAACCACCACCATTTTCTTCCCGAAAAGTGCGTTGATCATGGTCGACTTGCCCACATTGGGTCGCCCCAAAAAGGCGATTCTTACCCTTCCTTCTTCTTCCTCGGGGGCTTCCCCCTTCACCACTTCCAAACCCTGAAGTTTTTCAGAAATCCTATCCTCGAGTTCATCAATCCCAAAGGAATGGAGCGCGGTGAGAGCAACGGGTTCTCCAAAACCCAACTCGTAAAAATTGAAACGTGCCTCTTCAAAACGAGAATTGTCACACTTGTTGGCCACCAAAATAACCGGTTTTTTGGAACGACGCAATAAATCGGCGGCGTGAAAATCTTCCGAAGTGAGCTCTTCACGAACATCCACTACGAAAACAATCACATCGGCACCATCAATGGCCAGCTTGGATTGCTCCTGAACGTTGGATTCAATGCTGCTTTTTCTGTAGCTCACCTTCGGTGAGTGTCCGCTTTCAATTCCACCCGTATCCACAAGCATTACGGTGAAATCGCCGATCACGGCATTGTCATAAATACGATCGCGTGTGGTTCCGGGAACCGAGGACTCAATGGCCTTTCGTTTTCCAACCAAACGATTGAATAAAGTTGATTTTCCAACGTTCGGACGCCCGACAATGGCCACTACCGCTGCACGCATACGTCGCATGGTAGCAAAGAAAGCTTGGCACGTCACTAGGAAAGTGAGTAAGATGAACCTATGAAAAAACTGCACTCACCGAAGGTGAGCCTGAAAAAGTGCTGCGTCACCACCTCCTTGTTATTTTCACTGTTATTTTCACTCTTCCTCTCTCCTTTAACGACACAAGCCGCTACCACGCTTCTTCCCGACGGAGGCGATGCCGTGGAGGGCAAAACGGTGGAACAATGCAGCGTCGCGGTTGACGTATGGACCGCCGCCTACGCCGAAAAAGGTTATACCGGCCTTCCTGATGAACTCGAGGGTCTCACTAAAGAACAAATGATGGCCTGCGCACTGAAATCAGGAAACATGGCATTTTGGATGCTTCCTTTCTTTATAAATAACGTTCTTGAGTTCATCATTGCCTTGGCCGGGCTTATTGCCGTGCTCATGATTATTGTGGGCGCTTATTACTACATCGCAGGAGGGGTAACGGATGATAAGGAAAAAGGGAAAACCATTATTAAGTACGCGCTGGGAGGTTTTGTTTTGGCTTTGTCTTCTTGGGTACTGGTAAACGTGCTGCTTTTACTCCTAACCGCCTGAAACTCA
>MFXB01000043.1 GCA_001787475.1 Candidatus Peregrinibacteria bacterium RIFCSPLOWO2_01_FULL_48_20 | reverse complement strand
ACTTTGCTTCCTGTAAAGACTGGCGTTGTTAGTAAAGTGTTGTGGAGTTCACCCCCGGGGGTGAACGAGGGCATAAAAGGGCTTTCCAACAAGATCCTTTGGCTTTCCGCTTGACTTTCAGGGGTTTAACACTACAATCGGTAGGCAATATTTTCTAATCTGACTGCTGTGCTCGTTATTCGACTTAGCCGTGTGGGGAAGCAGAATCAAGCCGCTTTCCGCATTACCATCTCTGAGAAAACGGATGCCGTGAAAGGGGCAAGCCATGAAATTTTGGGGCATTACAACCCTTCCGATAATAAGAAGTTGGACTTCAATAAAGAACGTATCGAGTACTGGATTTCAAAAGGAGCTCGGCCTTCCGACCGTGTGGCCTCCCTCCTTAAGACCAACGGAATGTCCGGACTGGATAAGTTCTTGGAACCTCGCAACAAGAAAAAACGAAGCAAGAGCGCGCCGGCCGAGGAAAAACCGGCTCCGGTTGCGGCTGCCGTTGCCGAATCGGCTCCGGAAGCTCCCGCTGTTGAAACCCCCGCTCAAGAACCTGCAGCTGTTGCTGCAGTGGAAGAAACTCCGGCCGCTTAGTCCGACAAAAATTCTTTAAACTTCACCTATGCCTTCTTCCGACATTAATGATGATATGGCTGCACGAGACTTTGTTGAGTTTGTTGTAAAAGCCATTGTGGAACATCCCGACGACGTGGAGGTGACTCAAACCGTGGATGATTTAGGGGTGCTCATCACCCTAAAAGTGAACAAAGAGGATATGGGAAAGATCATTGGAAAGGCCGGACAAACGGCTAAGTCGCTGCGTATTTTGCTCCGCATGATGGGATCCAAGAAGGATGCGCGCTATAATCTGAAAATTGTTGAACCGGAAGGACAAGCGGTGTAGACTTCTTTTAGTTCACTCACTTCGTTCGTGTAATGAATCTTTTTCTTTTGGCTGTTACGGAAGGCTCCGTCCTCGACGTGGCTCAAAGCTACGATGCTCTTGAAGTGATCAACCGCGCCATTGCTTATGCCATTATTGTGGCGGGTTTTCTGAGCGTGGTTTTCATTTTCTACGGAGGTATTTCCTTTATTCTGTCCGGGGGCGCGGAGGATAAAATAAAGCAGGCGGTTTCAACGATTCGTTATGCTATTATCGGGCTCGTGGTGACGATGTTTTCCGTGGTGATTGTGGCGTTTGTGGGACGGGCAATGGGACTGGATGTGATTCAGTACATCAATCTTGGGGAGATTTTTGATCTCGTCGCAAATATAAGCTCCGGGGGAGAAAGCGGCGGGGGACCGAATTCTTTAGATTAAAAGGGCTTTACCTTGGCTGCGAAGATTTTCCCAGTCGTAGCTGAAGGCGAAGTTTTCTATGGCGCGAATGAGGGCGGCATGAACGTTCCAGGCGCTGAGTTTATTAAATAAAAAAGCGTTTCCGCTTTCTTCAACAGGGTTGTAATTTTCGGCCTTTTCGTGAGAGCCGGTGAGTATGACGGGGACGATGCCGCGATCCACAATCATTG
Organism: Candidatus Peregrinibacteria bacterium RIFCSPLOWO2_01_FULL_48_20; assembly: GCA_001787475.1. Lineage (GTDB taxonomy): Bacteria > Patescibacteriota > Gracilibacteria > UBA1369 > 2-02-FULL-48-14 > 2-02-FULL-48-14. Next base: position 4,780 of record MFXB01000043.1, on the reverse strand, counting down.
AAAATTCTTTGGGGAGTTTTGGGTTCAATACCACCCAAATGTGCGCTTCTTCCAAAGCCTCCTCCATTGAAAAAACGTGGGGAACGTGTGTGAGGCCGTCGCCGATCACGCGGAAACGGGCGGGAACTTCATCGAGACCTGGCAGTAAATTTTCCAGGAGTGCTGGGTCGGCATCGCGGACATCCAGGACAACGTGCGGAATGCGAACCTTTAGTTTGAGGGGAGTTTTTGTTTTAGCCATTATTCTTTTTATATGCTCACCTTCGGTGAGTGGGTGAGTGATTAAGATATTATATCAGATTTTTAGAGATTTAGGTAGGGTCTAAGGAGTGGACGATTTAAGAAGGCCTTGCTTTTATCTTCGAATGTTGTATAATTCGAACTTCTCAACTAAAATTATGCTTTCCGGAAGTTCCGATGCCGTCAGTGAACGTACCCTTTACTTTGATTTCTGCGCTCCGCTCAATAGAGCGACTGCTGAAGCTAATGCCAGATTGCTGGAAGGGTGGATCCCCTCTCTTAAGATTATAATTGAGTGGAAAAGTGGAGCAAATGCCGCGAGTGGTATGCATTTTGCTCGGATTGAGGCGAGGGACGTGCCGGAGGATGCTCGCTGCTCCTCACAAGATGAGCTCTTACACTTTCTCAACTTGGGAGAGTAGGTTATTCTTGAGTGGTGAAAAAGTTTGTCATTATAGACGGAAACGCCCTGGTGCATCGGTCTTATCATGCTTTGCCCAAGACGCTTCGGAGCGCGAAAGGGGAGCTCACAAATGCGGTTTTCGGATTCACATCCATTCTGCTTGGGATTTTGGAGTACGAGAGGCCGGAGTATTTGGCGGCGGCTTTTGACATGAAAGGGCCCACATTCCGCGATGCTATTTTCGATCAATATAAAGCCACGCGCGGCAAAACGGACGATGAGCTGATTGCGCAGTTTCCACGAGTATGGGAAGTTTTGGAGGCTTTTTCAGTTCCGATTTTTGCAAAAGAAGGGTTCGAGGCGGACGACTATTTGGGGATAGTGACGACGGAAGTAAGACGACGCCACCCCGACACGGAAATTCTCATTGTAACGGGTGACCATGATGCGCTGCAGCTTGTGGGGGAAGGGGTGACCGTGGTGGCGCCCATCAGCGGCTACACGAAGGTGAAGCGTTATGATCGCGCCGCGGTGAAAGAAAAAATGGGGGTTTGGCCCGAGCAAGTGCCAGACTATAAAGGATTGGCCGGCGACTCCAGCGATAACATTCCCGGCGTGCAAGGCATCGGCGATAAAACGGCCGTTCGGCTTTTGGAAGAGTGGGGAAGCATCGAGGGGATTTATGAACACTTGGAAAAGGTGCAGCCGGAGCGGATTCGTGAACTTTTAAGAAAAGGCGAAGAAAACGCGCGACTTTATAAAAAGGTGGCCACCATTGTTCGCGAGGATGGCATCAGCGTGGATTTGAATGCTTGTAAAATGCACAATTTCGATATTAAAAAGGTGCATACTCTTTTCGCCGAGCTTTCCTTTAAAGGCCACATGGGGCGCACCGAAAAGCTCAATAAAGAATGGGAGAAACTACGGGAAAACGAGAAGCAGAGCAGCTTATTTTAGTGCTCACCTTCGGTGAGTGTTAAATTCCGCTGCCGTACACTTTCAGAACCACTACGCCGGCCAGAATCATACTTATTCCTCCAACTTCAGCCAGGGTGATGTGCTCTTTAAAGTAAAGAATTCCCACGGTCACGACCAAAAGAATGGAGAAGGCTGACCATAGAACGTTCACAACCCCCATGTCTCCGTAACGAAACGATTTCACAAGAAATCCGGCAACCAAGGTGTAGAAGAAAAGCCCCAAGCCAAAATAGAGCCAGTTGTCGCTCATGGAAAACTTCTTCAAAAGACTGATGGCCGCGGTTTCGGAAAGCAAAATGAGAAGAACGTAGAGGTAAAGCATTTTTACATTTTTATAAATTCTCCCTTTCCATAGTTGATGTGAGGGTCGTGGGAAATTTGTTTTAAGCGTTTGCCCTGTTTTTCAAAGACAAACTCTTGAATCATCATGTTGTCGGTGAGGAATTTCGGGAAAATTGTGCCGAGTAAATCTTCGGTATAGTGGATGCCTGGCTTTAAATCGGAAAAGAGCAGGGTGAACAAGGCGGCGTAAACACCGGTGGCCACCTGGTAGTCCGTGCCACTGCATTCTTTGAGGTTTTCGTTGGAGGCGCTGTTGAAGTAATACACGGCCCTATCCTCGTAATCGAGACGCAAAGCAACGTTATCGGAGCCGAGCAGGGAATCTCCCACGTTACTTCCAATGACTAAGTCGCTTTCTTCAACCTTACCTTTTTCTTTGTATGTCTTTCTGATGAAGTCCATGGTTTCTTGATTTACCGTGTATATGAACTTAGCCGGAATGTTGTGTTTGTTGCCCAGCGTCACGCATTCTTCATGGGTGCTCATGCAGCCGCGTGGATAGCTTTTGAGCTTCCAAACAGGTGAGAAAAGGGGCTCCAAATTCTCGGTGTGATACAAGCCGTTTGGAAACATGCTTTTGATTTTGTGATCGCCCAAGATGATTTCAGCGGGATCGGTAACGAGCTCCACCACAAATTCGGGGATGCACCATGTGACCATTTTCTCTTTGTGATGCTTCATGAATCGAGAGGTGTCGTACTCAAATTCGATGATTTCTTTGGGGACACCGAATTTTTTGATTCCGATTGCGGCCCAAACATTCACTGCGCCCGGGTTCATGCCGGTGAAGAAAATGTGTGGCATTTTTGGCGTGGGTTTGTTCTTCTGAGCGTCAATCCACTCATTCAGAGCTTCCCCAAGCGGGGCGTAACTCGAGGTTGAAAGGCCACAGCAAATGTAGGAGGCTTTCCCATAATCGAAAATGAGCTGTGAGGTGAGTTCCGTGTCGGCATCGCTGAGATCGAGAACAAGATCAATTTTTTTGTCTTTAAGAAGCTTGCTGAATTTTTTTGCGTGCCGCGACGTAAGGTTAAGTCTCACAAAGCTGGCGTCCAAATTAGTCAGGGATCGGAAGTTATCATCCCGAAAGGGCTCTTTATCCAGAAGATACAGTTTGCGGAAGAGATGGCGGTGGTTTTTGAGGTAAGTGAGAACGGTGTGAGCCAAAGTCCCACAGGCACCCAAGACAAGTAAGTTTTTTTTGGTTTTCATGGCGCGGGGTCGCGTTTGAAGTATGTCAATCTTGTCATTATACCATAAACTTGAGCTTAAGTCCAAATGGCCATGACGGCTTGGCGGAGACCGTTAAAGTGGGCGCGAATGAGGTTTGGTGTACAAGTTTTTTGTTCGCTTATTTTGCTTGTACAAAAGGCTTGTTCATGCGGTTTTCGGTCGGGAGCGCGTTTTATGCATATTTTATGGCTTTCGCAAGCCAAAATTTTCGGGGAGGAGGAGCTTGAAAAATCGGCTTATTGGAGCCTAAAAAAATGAGTAAAATTTGGGTTCGATCGGCGTTTTTTGGCTTCTAAAAGCCGCGTTTTGCCAAACAATCTCTTGCGTACCTAAAAGACTTGTACTAAAGTCGCCTCATGCCTAAACACCGAATGATTGCGGGCCTCGACATTGGGAACTCCAAAGTTCGAGTCGCCGTGGCCGTTATGGACGAAGACAGTACCACTCCCAATATTATTGGTGTGGGAGTTTCTCCTTCGGGCGGACTTCGAAAGGGAAACATTATTGATGTGGAAGAAACGGTTTCGAACATTTCTTCCGCTTTGGAAGATGCCGAGCGTATGGCGGGCGAACCTGTTCACCATGTGTTTTTGGGAATTTCCGGCGATCATATTTCTTCCATGGACTCCAAGGGTGTGATTGCCATTTCTCACAGTGGAAATGAAATTATTGAGGATGATGTTGACCGCGTTTTGGAGGCCGCTCAAGCGGTGGCGATCCCGAACAACCGAAGAATTTTGAGAATTATTCCGAAAAGCTTTACCGTAGATGAACAAACGGGCATTAAATACCCTGTGGGAATGACCGGAATCCGTTTGGAAGTTTTGGCACATCTTGTGACCGGCCTTATGCCGGCGGTGAAAAACATTGAAAAGTGCGTGCATCAAGCGGGCGTGGATATCAACGACATCATTCCTTGCGGTCTTGCCGCCGCCGAAGCCGTGCTCACGAAACGCCAGAAAGAACTCGGCGTAGTGGTGATCGACGTCGGTTGCGGCGGAACGAATGTGGCTATTTTTGAGGAAGGAACCGTACTGCACACCGCCTCGTTGCCGGTGGGCGGAGACAATGTGACAAACGATATTGCGATTGGTCTTCGAACCTCCATCGACACGGCGGAAAAAATTAAAATTGAGTATGGTTCATGTCTTCCCGAGGACATTCACGATCGAGAAACCATCGACCTTTCTTTGCTCTCCAAAATCGACACGCAAACGGTTTCCAAAAAGCAGCTCGCGGAAATCATTCAAGCGCGTTATCACGAAATTTTTGTGATGGTGAAAGACGAACTGGCGAAAGTGCAACGCGACGGCATGCTGCCCGCCGGAGCCATTTTGGCCGGAGCCGCGGTGAAAATGCCGGGTGTTATCGACTTGGCTCGTGAGATTTTGAACCTTCCCGTACAGATTGGTTTCCCAACGAACTACGAAGGCGTGGTGGATAAAATTGAGGATCCCGCTTATGCCAGTGTGATCGGTCTCACCATTTGGGGCTCTCGCTTTCAAGGCGAAGGTTACGGCCTCAAATTTGATTTCAAGAACTTTTCGTTCGATAAAGTCGGCCAAGGACTCAAAAATTGGTTCC
>MFXB01000042.1 GCA_001787475.1 Candidatus Peregrinibacteria bacterium RIFCSPLOWO2_01_FULL_48_20 | reverse complement strand
TCACTTTTTTAACCGCTTTGCATTCCTCCAAAAACTTCACGCAGTCCTCCGCACGCCTCCGCGCCTTCGCGTAAGGAACGCGCTCTTGCAGATGCGTCATTTGTTTCACAGCTTCCAAAATTCCGGCCTGACTTTTTTCGCCCATTCCGGGCAGTCCCGCCAGCGCTCCGCTTTCCGCCGCCGCCAAAAGTTGATCGAGTGAGCGAATGTCGAGCTGCTCCATAAATAACTTCACTTTTTTGGGGCCGATTCCCCGAATGCGCAAAATATTTAAGATTCCCGAGCCGAGTTTTTTCAGCAGTCGCGTGTGCATCTCGCACGAACCCGTCTCCAAAATCTCGACTATTTTAGCGTGCAGATCCAGTCCGATTCCGGGAAGTTTCTCAATGGATTGATCATTTCGCAGGTGCATATCCTCGAGATCCTCGCCCAAACTGCGAACCATTTCCGCCGCGCGTTGGTACGCACGCACTCGAAAAACATTCTCCCCGAGCACTTCGAGCATTTCGGAAATTTCCGTGAAAATTTGTATGACTTTAGGATTCATTTTCACCAGAAATACCAAACTCCGGCACCGATAAAACTCAGCACGAGAAGAATGGGAAGAATGACTTTAACAAATACAGCCATGGTTGTAGTTTATAGTGGCCTTATGAAGATTGCAATTATTGGCGGGGGAGCGGCCGGGATGATGGCCACCGCGTGCGCAGCATGCGGCATTAAAAGAGCGGAAGTTTCTCCGGAAATTTTTCTCATCGAAAAAAACACGGCCCTCGGCCAAAAAGTGCTCATTTCGGGCGGCGGCCGCTGCAACGTCACGACCGGTTTTTCCGATCTTCGTCTGATTGCGGACCGTTACCCGCGCGGAGGAAAGTTCTTGCTTTCCAGTCTTCACGATTTCCCTCCCGATGCCGTAAAAAAATGGTTCGAAGACCATGGCGTTCCTCTAAAAACGGAGGCGGACCTTCGCGTTTTCCCAAAATCGGATTCGGGGAAAGACGTGCTTGCCGCTTTCGAGCATGTGTTCAAAGAAAATTCCACCCAAGTCCTTCTTGGGTACGACGTGGCTCAAGTCAATAAAGTCGGCCGGAGCTTCCAAATCCATTTTAAAAATCATCCGCCTCTCACGGTGGACAAAGTTATTCTCACTACCGGCGGCCAAGCCTACCGTCATACGGGCTCAACGGGAGATGGTTACACCTTTGCGGAAAGTCTCGGACACACCGTAACCAAGCTCGCGCCGAGTTTGAATTCCTTCATCACGCAAGAAAAGTGGCCGCACACTTTGGCGGGCGTTTCGCTCCCCATGGTTACCTTGAAAGTACGCAAACGTAGTTTGCGCCCTACAGAAAAGAAAAAATTTGAGTACTCCGGTCCCATTCTTTTTACCCATCGCGGACTCACGGGTCCCGCCGTTTTCGCCCTTTCTTCTTTTATCGCTTTTGAGACTTACGATCCTCAGCATCCGCTCACACTCACGGTTGATTTATTTCCCAATCTCCCTCATGCCGAACTCGAACGAGAACTGGAAAAAGAAATGAAACAAAATCCAAAAAAATTATTCCGAAATACACTCAATCTTCCAAAGTCACTGGCCTTGGAACTGTGCGTACAATTCCAAATCGATTCTGAAAAAACAAACAACGAACTCTCAAAAAAAGAGTTCACAAAAATTGTCGAAAAGTTAAAAAATCTCCCTTTCACTTTGATCGGACGCGCCGCGGGCGACGAATTTGTAACGGCGGGCGGAGTGGAACTTTCCGAAATCGACCCCAAGACTTTGGAATCCAAACTTTGTCCGGGCCTTTATTTCGCCGGAGAAATTCTCAACATCGATGGCTTCACCGGCGGCTACAACCTCCAAGCCGCATGGTGCACCGGCCGCAGAGCGGGACTCAGTGCTAGTACGAGACCATCAGGGACGAAAAGTTGAAATGAGCATCCCCGCTGCCGGCAGTTGGACCATCACCATAAAGTTCGCCAGGTCCCTGCGGTCCCGCATAAGGGCCGAAGTCGCCTCCGGGAAAATTCTCAACTGGGCCCGCCGCTTCATGAACATAATCGGGTCCCAACGGGCCTTCATATACATGCGCCACTTCGTTGTGAGAAGTGCCGACAATGCCATCTACTGCAGAACTCGCCGAAACGGGAGCCTCTCCACGCATATTGCCACGGACTCTGGCTTCCCAGTCCAAATCGAAATTATTGCTTCCCGGGTAAATCGGATCTCCTAACATAGGCATACTCTACCACTCACCGAATTGAATTGGTATTTGTATCTTGCCCCAAGAGTGTTAGTATTTTCGCGAATTCATGCCATGGCCAAAAAATCGTTCAATAATCGTCTCAATCACAAGCTCAATTCGAGTTTACATCACGTTTTGAAATACACGAAAAAATTCACGCCCGATCTTCATCGAAAAATTGAAAAAATAAAGCGCGAAGAAGTCAAAGGTTTCAAGGCGAAGATGGATCGGGATCGCACATTTACAGACAGGATTGCGGACCAGATCACGCGCAGATTCGGTTCCACCGTTTTCTTCATCTTTAATCTTCTTTTCTTTACGATTTGGATTGCTTGGAACAATGCTTGGATTCCAGGCGCAGCAGTTTTCGATCCTTATCCTTTCGGCATGCTCACCATGGTGGTTTCGCTGGAGGCCATTTTCTTATCGATTTTTGTTTTGATCAGTCAGAATCGCGCAGCAAAAGTGGCCGATCTGCGCGAAGAGCTCGATCTTCAACTCAACATTCAATCGGAAGAAGAAATCACAAAGGTGCTGGTGCTTGTGGATGAAATTCACGACCATTTGGGACTTTCTCCGGAAGATGACGAAGACCTTGCACGCATGAAGCAAAAAACCGATCTCGTCGCGCTGGAAAAACTCATTTCGAAAGAAATGGACGACGCGGAGTAACACACCGCTAAGCGGGGCTTAAAAGTAAAGTGGCGAAACCTAAATTCTATGAAAAAAAATCTCAGTTGCACAATTCACTCCACTTTTATCACGCAATTTAAAGTTTCGGTGATCGGGTGCGGGAATGTGGGAGCGACGACGGCCTATGCCATGCTGATTGACGGAACGCCCACCGAACTTGTGCTCATCGATCGCAAGAAAGAAAAGGCGGAAGGACTTTCGCTGGATTTTGAACACTCCCTGCCTTTTTACGATTACACCAAAATCACCGCCACGGACGATGTAAGCGCCGTGAAAAATTCTCAGCTCATCGTGGTGACGGCGGGCGCTCGCCAGGCGGAAGGGGAGACCCGCCTCGACCTCATCAAAAAAAACAGTGCCATTTTCCGTGACCTCATTCCAAAACTCGCCCGGCTCGCGCCCAAGGCCATACTTCTCATTGTTTCCAACCCCGTGGACGTTCTCACTTTTGAAGCACAAGAACTTTCCGGTTTCCCGCACGGCCGCGTTTTTGGAACTGGCACATGGCTCGACACCGCACGCCTGCGTTTTCATATTTCGGAGCGACTGTGCCTCAGTTCACAAAGCATCGAAGCCTATATTTTGGGTGAACACGGCGACTCCTCTTTTCCCGTGTGGAGCAGCGCCAACGTTGCGGGAAAACCTCTCTCCGACTTTCCAGGTTTTAATAAAACAGTCGCCAAAGAATGTTTTAACGACACGAAAAACGCCGCTTACCGCATCATCCACGACCTCGGCTACACGTGTTATTCAATCGCCACCGTCATCCGCAACATTATGACGCACATTTTCCAACACTCCAAAATTGTGGTCCCGCTTTCCGTCCGGCTTGAAAATTACTACGGTCACAAAGATGTGGCGCTCAGCGTTCCTTGCGTGCTCGATTCCTCCGGCGTTTCCGAAGTCCTTAAAATCCCGCTCGACCGCACCGAGCAAGCCGCCCTCAAGAACTCCGTTAAAACCTTGAAGCAGTTCATCAGCCGTTGACATCCGTCAAAAACAATGCTTTTATATCGCGTATGCCTGATATTTACACTTTTGATTCGCTGGGACTTCATCCGAGATTGCTCACTGCTCTCAAACGCTTGAACTTCACCACGCCGACACCCATCCAACACCAAGCCATTCCTTTGGCCATTACGGGGAGTGACATGATTGGAATTGCTCAAACCGGTACGGGAAAAACTTTGGCTTTTGGACTTCCCATGCTTCAAAGGCTCGCCGGTTCCAATCATCAAGGGCTCATTTTGGTTCCCACGCGCGAACTCGCCATGCAAGTGGAGGAAGGACTTTTAAAAGTCGCCGGCCCCCTTGGATTGCGAACGGCTCTTCTCATTGGCGGAGCTTCCATGTGGGAGCAAAAACGAAAGTTACGTACCAAACTCAATATTATTGTGGCCACGCCGGGACGCTTGATCGATCACCTCAAACAGAAAACCCTTCAACTCGGCCACGTTAAAATTTTGGTTCTCGACGAAGCCGACCGCATGCTCGACATGGGTTTTGAACCGCAAATTCGTGAGATTTTGAAAGGTGTTCCCACCGAACGCCAAACCATGATGTTCTCCGCCACCATGCCGCATGAACTCGTAAGCATCGCGCATTCGTACATGAAAATGCCACTCCGCATTGAAGTGGCGCCCGCCGGAACGCCCACCGAACTCGTGGAGCAAGCTTTCGTGGTCATGGAAAAAGATGCAAAGATGAAAGAACTGCGCGAGCTCCTCACCACATTCAAAGAGACGGTTCTCGTTTTCACACGCACCAAACACGGAGCCGGCAAAGTCACTCGTGCCCTGCGTGACAACGGCTTCACCGCCGCCGAAATCCACTCCGACCGCTCGCTCGGTCAACGCAAAGCCGCCCTCGAAGGATTCAAAAAAGGAACATACCGCATTCTTGTGGCCACCGACATCGCCGCTCGCGGAATCGACGTCAAAGAAATCGGCATGGTCCTCAACTACGATTTGCCGGACAACCCCGATGACTACGTCCACCGCATCGGACGAACGGGACGCGCCGGTCATGAAGGCCTCGCCGTGTCATTCGCCACGCCCGATCAAAAACGCGACCTCGAACTCATCGAACGTATCGTCCGAAAGCCGCTCACGGTTCATCACCGAGTGCCTTTTGAACACCGATCAGCTCGACCTCAAAGAGCAGGGTCGCACCGCCGGGGATCACCCCGGGCAGCCCATTCTCACCGTAGGCCATATCGGAGGGGATAGTGAGTTTGCGTAGGCCGCCCACTTTCATACCGGCCACGCCTTCCTCCCATCCTTCAATCACTTCGCCCGCCCCGAGCGTAAACTCAAAAGTCTGTCCTCGGTCTCTTGAGCTGTCGAACTTCGTGCCATCGGTCAGCATCCCCACGTAATGAACTTCCACCGTATCACCCGCTTCGGCCACTTCACCGCTTCCCACCTCCAAATCTTCAATTTCCAAAGTGTTCACAGTTTTCGTAGTGCCGCAAGAAGTTAAAAGTAAAACAGAACCGAGCAAAGTAAGAAATTTTCGCATAAGATTTTTTTTAAAGCCCGGTCATTTTAATGATAAACGCCGGAAGATTCCATCCTTTTTTCTTGAAATTTCAAAAGCTTCAGTAAAGCTCAATCAAATCCGTGGAACAAGTGGCAACCGTTTCATCGGAGTTTTCACTGGAGAACTCACAATCTTCAATGGTCCTTACTTCACCCTCACTGTCCATGTGGAAAAGTTTATAAGATGAGAAAGGTCCGTCTCCACCACCACATGTGTAAAGCAGACCGTCGAGTTCGCCCACAATTCTGCACAATCCGATGTCGCCCGTGCCACGATTATACTGGTAACTGAGCACGAGCTCGTCTTGGCTAAATTGCCCGATCACATTGTTGTAATCCCCGGCATAACCATACAAAACGAAGGAAAGAGAATCTTCCGCGCAGAGTGAAAAGACCTCTGCAGTTTCTAATAGCCCGCTGAATTCCGGATTCGCAAAAAGGGCTGGAACATCTCTCAATTTATATTCGGGAACATCTTCGAAGGTTTTCAAAACTTGTCCCACTGTAAAGTCCTCTTGCCCGTAAGCCGTTAAACAGGCGCCATCGAGTGAAACGCTACTCTCTTGAACCGGCGTGCACGCCGCAAGAAGCAAAACAAGAACAAACGCAGATACGAGATATTTCTTCATAAGAAAAATTAAGGTTATAGACCTATAATACCCTGAAAGTAATTTTATTACAGGTTTTTATGGACGAGTGCTCTTTTTCGTATTACCATGCCGTCTTCCTTTATTTTCTTACCATGACTGCTTCACACGAAACTTTCCTTAAAAACCTAAACCCGAATCTTCCCGAAGACGATTATCTGTACCATTTGGGAATCGGAAAGGGGATGAAGGGTCTTTGTGAGACTTTTGGAAATGTGGTTCATGTGGCCATGATGGGAAGCGGTCCGCGAGCCTTTCGTTTCGCGGAGGAATTGGCTCGCGGCACGGGTGGAAAACCGGTCTCAATGAGCAGTGAACCCAATCAAGATTTTGATTTAATGTCCGCCTTAAACGAAGAGTTCCAAGCGGTGGAAACAGGCCAAAAAGACTTGCCCGATTCCATGACGGACGTTCAAAACTGGTTTGCTCGGGAAGCGGATCTTCCAGAGACCATAGGGAAAACAGAACGTTTCTGGATGTTCAAAGTGGATACTCCGGCCGGAGGAGTAATCTCTGTGAATCATCATATGGGAATGCCCACGCATGCCATTTTACTCCATGAAGTTACAAAACTGCTCCACCACGCGGGTGCGGATCGAGTGGAACGACCTTTTGAATATTCGCGATTGGGAACTTCCGGAGGCTTGGGGATTGAGGGAGGAGACATTGTCGTTGCTAATCGAGGTTTGGAGGCCAGCGGTAAGCCGCGTTATCGAATACATGTTTTAGGCGAAGAAGTTGAACTGCCCACCGAATTTGATCCCGAGCTGGCGGAAAGAATTTTTGATTGCCGCGATGCGGTGGAAGCCACGGTCGTGAGAGGGGACACGGTTTCTTGTGATGATTTTTATACGGAACAGGCCCGTTTGGATGGAGCTTTTTGCATGGTTGCCGGTGAAGCGGAAAAAATAAAATTCTTAAAAAAACTACACGCGAACGGAGCGCGAAACATGGAGATGGAAGCCTCCGCTTTTGCAGCTTTCTGCAAGCACATGGGCATTCCCGCTGCTTGTGTGGGAGTGGCTTTGCTCAACCGTTTAAACGGCGATCAAGTAAAGGCCAGTGGAGAACAACTGGCTAAATACAGCGACGGTCCGCAACAACTCCTCATTGAGTACATTAAGCGTCAAGCTTGCGCGCGCAATAATTGAGAGTAGTCTTGGCTCGTGAAAATCCTCGCCAAAATTTTCATTCAAGTCGTTTTTCTCCCCATTTTTTTGGTGGCCCTTTTTCTCGGGACTTTTGTGTTTCATTTGCTCGATAAAACTTTCTTGTTCGAAGCCTTTGAGTCTCATCAAATTTATGAGAATTTGCCCAAGGCGCTCGCCGCCGCTTTGCCGAGCGACCCAACGCTTTCCGAAGAAGAAAAAGCAGGCTTCGCCTCTATTTTGGAAGGCATTACCCCGGAACTTGTGCGAAACATTGTGGAAAACAATGTGGAACAAATGCTCGACTACATGCACGGGGAAACCGCGGACATGGTTTTCACACTTCCCGTCGTGGAATTGGGAATTGTCGGAATGACTGAAGACATTCGGTGGTCGCTTAAGGAAGATGCCACTCCCGATTTCCGCCAACAAGTCCAAGTCCTGAACGGCTCCATAAAAATTCTTGAAAAACTCGTCTGGGGGCTAGTCATCGTCCTTGTCGTTTTATTCGCACTTTATGCGGTACTTTCCAGACCAAAAATACTCCGCGGCCTTTCCCAACTCCTTTTTCCGGTTGGCGGCATAACCCTCCTCCTCGCTCTTTTTGAGTTTATAATCCTTTCTCAGCTGGCCACGGCGGACACCCTCGGTCGCGAACCGGCCGAAATTCTCCTTTTCCAAATGGTGGGCGCGCTTCTTCCCGGCATTTTTTCTTTTTGGCTGAAACTCGGTCTCGCTTTATTTGTGAGCGCCGTCCTCATTCAAATTATCGTGCGCGTACCTTTCAAAAAACGAATATGAAATGGTTGAGATCACTATGTTTCGCCCTCAACGTTGTACTCCCCATGGCGGTTTTGGCCGTGGCGGTGCTTTTATGGGGACAATCGAGTGTACTCAAGGGTTGGATTCTTTTGGGAGCGATTCCGTTCACGGCGGTCTATTGGGGAATTTTATTCTTGAACTTTGCACCCAAAAATAAAAAGGACATTTTAAAACTGTTTATCCCTTTCTTGCTCGCAAGCACACTGATGCTTCTCACTCGCAAAGGGGAAGGGCTATTCGAAAACTGGGTCTTGGAAGCCTCCGTCATTTTCACGGCGCTCAATTTCTGTTTTCTGGTGGGACTCATCCACTTGTTTTTCACACACACTCGCAGACAAATGGCGGGCCGCTTCTTTTTTATCCTTCTGTTCGTAGCGGCCATGGGAATCCCTTCCTATTTTTTTATATCGACCGAACTTTCCTTGCATCCCGAAAACCGTGAATGGATCACTTTTTTGTATGGCATCCAAATCTTATTCTCCATCCAAAGCTTCTATCCAAAATTGGTGAAATTGTACGTGGAGAACAAGCTATAAAAATCTTTTTGCTAACTTAATTGGGAGTTTATTCATATTGTTTAAAATCAACGGTTCTAAAAATTTGAAGTGCCAAGGCAAGCTCTTCTTCATTTAAATTGTCCCCAAGCATTTCAAAGTTCTCCTGATTCAAAATACACACATCTTCAGTACAAGGCTCAATGCCTTTTGGATTGGCTATAAACAATACCGTTGGCTTCCCTGAGCTTGCTTCATTCGGAACATAAATCTTGGCTTCAAGTCCATCGATAGTTTCTTCCGTAACCGTATAAGCGGAGGGATCTTCAAAGTATACGGAGTTGTTCGTAAAGTCTCCCGTATACCATCCGTAATCAAAACGTAAAATCATTTCACCATCGGAAAATTTCCCAACTATGGAATCAGTCCCCATCTCTTGAGTGAATTCCCAGTCTGAAGGTGCGAAGATGGTAAAATCACCCGCATCAAGTATTTCCCGGTTAGCATCTACGCCATCGTTTACATCCGTTTGCGCTGCGCACCCGGTAAGGACTAAAAGAATGATTGAAGAGAAAAGTTTTTTCATAGTCTTCAAGTTATGAATGGCTGGCCACTCGGGTCTAGTACCCTTGGGACTGTCTCATCCTAGCGGTTCTTGCCGTGAGACAACGATTAGCTCAACTTTGTAAGAACGGATACAAGAATCTATCATCCTTAATACCACCTTCTGCTAGTTTGATAATCCCAGATCGCCATTCAAGAAGCTCAGCGATGTTACGACGAGTGAATCGGCCTTGACTATACAATTCTTGGACATCAGATGTTAAAGGCAGGCCTTGAAGACCCCGATCTCGTCCTTCAAATTTTTTAGCTAGTTCTGGACTAAGAGGATCACGTGAGGTAGAGGCACTTTCATTTTCATCAGAGAACATACAGTGATGGGTTAAGATAAACCCAATGCTACTCTTTGGCTTGCTGCAGCGCAAGTTAAAGCATTTGGCTGACCACTCGGGTCTAGTACCCTTTGTCGAGACAAGGGCTAAGTAGGTAAACATTGCCAGACGGTTCCCAGTTCTCAGTTTCTTCATTGTAACTCCAGGTGACCTCAAAAGACTCGGTTTTGCCCGAACAAGAAACTTCCATAGAAATCAGATAAGACTGTGAATTCGTACTTTTTTCGAAACTGAGTACATTGAAGTCTCCGTAACCCGCATGGTCAAAATAATATTGAGTTCTACTTTCCAATTCGCTCTGAAGCGCATTCGTATTCGACGAACATCCAAAAGAGAAGATAAATGGAAGAGTGAATAGAAGGAATTTTACGGGCATGTTGAGAGTTGAGGGCTAGAAAGAAAACATCAATGCAACATACCAAAGAAGTAGCACATCAATGACGACATAAAGAATCAAGAAAAGAACAGTAACCACTCGATATCTAAATAGGCAAGTAAATGCAGAAAATAGAGTTGGCGCGACAATCGCAAAAAAACAAATAGCAACGTAACGGGGTACTACATCCATGAAACTTAACAAGCTTAAAAAAAGAGGAATGCCTCCTGTTACTGAAAGTTTAAAAACAAGAAAAATAAGTAAGGATAGCAGCCCATATAAAAACCCGGCTACAATCACATGTTTATCTTTTAAAACATACTTTTTAGAGAGAGGTTTCATGATGTTAACATGAAAGATATCGGATGGCTGGGGGTGAGGGATTCGAACCCCCGAATGGCGGGACCAAAACCCGCTGCCTTACCACTTGGCTAACCCCCATACTGGGAACAGGATGAAATCCTAGTTCACAGCCTTTGAAAAGGCCGCAGGAAATCTAATCAATCCCCCTGCTAAAGTCAATCAACAAGCGAACTAAATTAAAGCCCCATGGCCGCTTGAATCTCTTTAATTTGAGCTTCCAGAAGTTTTTGAATTTTGTCCAAATATTCTTCGGGGAGGGTGTCGAGAGGCACTTCCTCGAGAGAGAGGTAACGCAGAGGATCGGTGCGCACGCCGTCTTGCCAAACTTCAAAGTGGAGGTGGGGACCGGTGGTTCGTACGCCGGCGCCAATCGATTTTGGAGAGCCGCCCGTGAAACCGATCGCTTGACCGCGCGTAACGTAGTCACCCACGGAAACGGCGGTGGCGGAAATGTGTCCGTAAAGCGTCATTACGCCTTTGCGATGAGCGATCAAAATGTAGGCGTATTTGGTGGAAGTGGGATCGAAAACCACATTTTGGACAACCCCGTCGGCGGGTGAAAAAATGGTGGTTCCGCTGTTTGCGCGAATGTCGAGCGCGTAGTGATCCACGCCGAAGGCGGCCACATAACCCGAATCGTTAAAGAAAGCGGTGAGCCCTTTGCCCGGAGAAACGGGCCAGTCGAGTTCCAAAAAGTCCGCGGCTTCCTCGGCATTAAAATTCTCAAGCATTTCTTGCTCGATTTTTTCAATCAGCATTTTTTGATCTTCCGAAAGCAAGCCCGTCGATCCCGCCAACTTTTCTTCCATCATTTTCACATTCTTTTCGTAGATTTTGATTTCGTTCAAAAGCTCGTCTTCACGCTCGTCGGCGGATTCAAGCATGGCCTCCAAAACGGCGCGTTCGCCCATCATTTCATCCAGCAGTTCTTCTTGCGCAAGGCGTTCACCTTCCAGCCGAGTCAATTCATCGGCCAAGCGCACATCCAAGGCTTCGAGTTCTTCCTTTTTGATTCGGAGCTCGCCCCACTTGTACGAAAGGTCGGTGGAAAGGGTGACCATTTTATTGATTTGGCTTTGATTTTCAGCCTCGATCAAATCGAGATAAGTGATTTTTTGCAGCGTTTCCGAAACGGAACCGGGACTGGCAAGAACCTTCACGGGATTCACACCTTCGTCATCAAAATAAATGTCCCTCTTCACATAAAGCAGGGTCATGAGTTCGCCCACAAGAACTTTTTGATCTTCCAATTGAAGCTCCAAAATTTGGATATCCTCTTCCAGAGCCTCCACCTCCATACTCTTGCGTTCTTTTTGCGATTTCACGTCGAGAATTTGCTTGTTCGCATCCGTAATTTGATCGTCCAAATTGGCGATCACCATTTCCAAATTGGTGATGGCTTCATCAAGATCGAGAATACTTTCCTTCGCGCTTTCCACGTTTTCTTGAAGCAGCGTGAATCGATACTGAATTTGTGCAAGTTTTTGCTTGAATTGGAGCAGCAGACTGCTTTGCTGAACCACTTCCGTGAGCACACT
>MFXB01000041.1:2865-10539 GCA_001787475.1 Candidatus Peregrinibacteria bacterium RIFCSPLOWO2_01_FULL_48_20 | reverse complement strand
TCTTTTGCGTTCTGCCCTGCGTTCTCTCTTGGATTTTGGGCGAGAAGTCGGAGAGCCTTGTGCTTCAAAAAATCTTTCTTTTTGTATGCGGGCGATGAGTTCGTCTGGAGTGCCGCCATCGGAACCGAGATGTGGGAAAACGGTTATGTACCAAGGGTATTCTTTGTGCAAACGGGCCAGAGACCATGAAGCGGCATCGGGTGGGAGATCGTTCACTGTAAGTCCGCGCGTGCTTTGGGTGGGATGTTCGGGTCCTGGCATCGGTTCTGGTATCGATTTCGGCGCGGGGTACAAAATTTCAAGCGGGTAAGGGCCATCCGGGTTTTCGATACGTTCTTCCTTGGCAGTGTAATCGAGCACGTGCTCGCCCAAGAGATCCAGAATTTCGTCACAGGCAAAGTAAGTGCCTTTGTCTTCATATAAAGTACCTTCGGGAAGTTTGGTGAGAAGGTTTTTTGTGGCTTCCAAAGTAAAGTTGTTCATGCCCCATGTGGTCATTACTTTATAGCCTTTGTGTCCGGAATGAAGAATGCAGCCCAGAATGTTCAGTTCATATCCGACTAAATTAAATTTCGTTTTCAAGGTGCGAATTAGTGCTGCGACTCTGATTGAGTGTAGGGTGTTTACGCGGGTTTGAGCGAAGCGTCGGGCTTCTCCCCGAGCACTGTTTTCACCGCTTTGGTCCAACTTCAGTTCATTGAATCGTGATGTATTGAGGGACATGCGAGCGCTTGGACCTTTCCCCGTTTGAACGACCAAATCCGGCAGAATTTGATCGATCTTTTTTCTTGTGCGTTCCACACGATCCAAAAGTTTTGGCGAGAGCTCGGCAATCCCTTCCAGCTCGGCAAGAGCTTCCGCTATTTGAAGACGGGTCACTCCTTCGGTTCGCCGTAAAACTTCTCCCAGAACGGGGGCAATGGTTTTATTGTACCAACCGTGTGGTGAAGCCAGGATTTGTGCGTAAGCGGCTGCCCACTCCTTCGGAGTGACGCGGATTTTTCCATCCCCGGTGTAGAAATTATCGTCCGATTCCGATGTGCGTGCAGCGTCCATTTACCGCATCATACAGCCTTTTTTGTGGTGTACAATAGGTGAGATCGTACGCTATGATGGGCTTCGATGTTAAATGAACTGTTTCAATGGATCGTTGTGTTGCTTTTGGCGGTGGTGGTGAGCTTTATCACGGTCAGCTTGGTGTTTACGATTTTTTGGGGCGCACCTTTCATTCCCACAAGCGAGCGGAAAATGCGGCGCATGCTGGAAATGGCCGTACTAAAAAAGGGCGAAACATTTTTTGATTTGGGCGCCGGGGACGGACGTTTTTTGGTGGCGGCGGCGAAAATGGGGGCAGAGGCGGTTGGGATTGAGATCAATCCTTTTCAGGTTTGGTGGTGCAAAATGAGAATTTTTTTGGCTGGCGCGGCAAAAAAGGTGATTCCGGCGAGTGTGGTGCGCGGGGATATTTTTAAGCAGGATTTAAGTTCGGCGGATGTTGTCACTTGCTACCTTTTCCCCGCAATGAATAAACGTTTGGAGGAGAAGTTGCGGAGGGAACTCAAGCCCGGTGCGCGCGTGGTGACGCATCTGTTTCGGTTTCATGGGTGGAAGCCTGTGGCCACGGATGAAGATGAAAAACTTTATTTGTATAAAGTTTAATCGGCTTCGAATGCTTCAAACTTTTTATTTCTCAAGTCTTCTTTTAACAGGAGAAGATACTTCTTTAAAGTTTCTTTAAATTTTTGATTTTTAATGGTGATGTTCGCACCAATGGGAGCTTTCTTTGATCGGAGCATTAGGAAAAATCCATCTTTTGACTTCATGTCGATCAGAAAAACCGCTGAGTAACTTCCGGAGCTCGGGACCCGATTTGGATTTTGCCTTCGGCATAGTCGGAAAGAAGCATACGGACGATAACACTGATTGGTAGCTTTTCCTTTTTGGCGCGTTCAGCGGCTCGATCGCGAAGGTCTTTATCAATAGAGATAGTGGTATTCATAATTATAGGTTTTTATGTTAAAATTATAGATTATTCTATAATCTAAGGCGAGTTAAAAATCATGTAAATTAAAGTAAACTTTTTCCACTCATTTCTTTGGGAACTTTGATGCCCAGAATTTTTAGAATTGTGGGCGCGAGATCTTTGAGGCCGCCGGTGGGTTTTTTGAATTTGAGTTTCGGCTCGCTAATAAGGATGAGTGGGACGGGGTTGCGCGTGTGGGAAGGGCAGATGCCTCCTGTTTTTTCGTAAATCATGTATTCGGCGTTGCCGTGGTCGCCGGTGATGAGAACCGTAAAGTCGTTCGCGAGAGCAGCCGGTATGATTTTTGAGAGTTGTTCGTCAATCACTTCCACGGCTTTGACCGTAGCACGGAAGTCGCCGGAGTGGCCTACGAGGTCGAGGTTGGCAAAGTTGAGGGCGATGAAGGTGTAATCTTTTGGGATTTCTTTGAGCAAGCGGCGCGTGATTTCGGGCGCGCTCATTTCGGGTTTGCTTGCGTAGGAAGGGCATTTGGGCGAATCAACCAAAATGCGTTTTTCGGTGGGAAAGGGCTCTTTGACTTGACTGTTAAAAAAGAAGGTGACGTGCGCGTATTTTTCGGTCTCGCCGATGCGAAGCTGTTTGAGTTTTTTTTGGTTGAGAATGGAGCCGAGGTTGTTTTTTACAAGTGCGTGCGGGAAGACAACGGGCGCTTTGGTGGTGTAGGGACCGAAGGCGACAAAGTGCGGTTTGAGGCGAGTGAGGAATCGTTCGGTGATTTGAGCGGCGCGATCGGTGCGAAAGTTGAAGAACACCACGCTGTCTTCTTTTTTGATGAGGCCGTCGGGATTGAGGAGGACGGGCTTTAAGTAATAGTCACTTTCGAGGCCGTTTTTATAGGCATGATCTATGGCTTTGAGCGGATCCTTTTTTGTAAGCTCTCCCTTCGGTCGAGTGATGTAGAGATCGTAGGCTTTGTCGGTGCGGTCCCAGTTTTTGTCGCGATCCATGGCGTAGTAGCGACCGACGAGTGTGGCCAGTTCGCCGAGCCGGATTTTTTTCATGTGTTTTTGCAGTTGCTTGATGAAAGGTTTCACGCTTTCGGGGGGAACGTCGCGGCCGTCGGAGATGGCGTGCACGTAAACTTTTTTGAGTCCTTGTTTTTTGGCGAAGTCGAGCATGGCGAGCGCATGACGAATATCTGAGTGCACGCCTTGATCGGAAATCATTCCCAAAATGTGAAAAGCGGAGTTTTTCTTTTTGGCGTGCATGGCTGCGGCAAGCAGCGGGGGTTTTTTGAAGAAAGAACCGTTTGCGATTGCGCGGTCAATTTCGAGAAGCGGTTGAAGTACGATGCGTCCCGCTCCCATGGTGAGATGCCCCACTTCCGATCCGCCTTGAGTTCCCTTTGGAATTCCCACGTGCTCACCGGAAGCGTTTAACAGTGTCCACGGATATTTTTTGTAGAGCGCATCAAAAAATGGCGTCTTCGCACGGGTGATGGCGTTTCCTTTATAGTCTTTTCCGTGTCCAAAGCCGTCGAGGATGCAGAGAAGGACTTTTTGCATGGCATTGATTATTGAGTGGCCAAAGTGTCCAAAGCGGCATCCAGTTGAACGTCCACTTCAGGGTCGGCGGTGGCCGGGTCGATGTCCACCACAATGTCCGGGATGATTCCGGTATGATCGATGCTTTGTTCCAAGGGTGTGAACCATTTGGCAATGGTGAGACGAAGGCTGGAACCGTCGGTTAAATCTTTCAGCTCTTGCACACTTCCCTTCCCGAAACTTTGTTCGCCCATCACCACCGCGCGGTCGTAATCTTGCAATGCGCCCGCCACAATTTCCGAAGCGGAGGCGCTGCCTCCATCAATCAAAACCACCATGGGAATGTCGGCGAGTTGGCCGTTTCCGGAAGTTTCCATGAGTTCGTCGTCACGATTCAAGCGTTTTACAATCACTCCGGTGCGTTTATCGTCAAAAAATTCACTGAGCATTTCGATGGAAACGTCGAGGTAGCCTCCCCCGTTCATGCGAAGATCGAGCACCAATCCGTCGGGAACGCTCAGCAGAATATCGCGCACGGCGGCTTCAAATTCGTTGTAGGTGTCATCGCCGAATTGATAAACCGCCAAGTGTGCAAAGTTTTGTCCTTCGTATTCTTCATAGGTGAGCTCCACACTGGGCACATCGATTTTCTGGCGAGTGATGGTGAGGACAATGGGTTCCTCCACTCCTTCTCTAAGGATCGTTAGAGTGACATCCGTTCCCGGTTCGCCGCGGATGAGCATAATGGCTTCCCATAAAGTCATTTCGCCGGTCGGTTCCTCCCCCACCAAATAAATATGATCACCCGGAAGCAATCCGGCGGCTTCAGCTGGAGACCCTTTTAAGGGAGAAACAATAATCAATCGGCCTTCTTTCACGGTGAGTTCCGCGCCAATTCCTTCGAGCTCTCCATCCAGACTGCTCAAAAATTCTTCACTTTCGTCGGGCGTCATAAACACCGAGTAAGGATCGTCGAGCGCGTTCACCATTCCGGAAATGGCTCCGTAAATTTGCGCTTGCTCATCGACGTTGGTGATGTCCACATAACTTCCTTCCACAATGTCCCAAACTCCCCAAAAAAGACCGAGGTCGGCACGGGCTTCATCGGAGGGATCTGCGGGAGTGAGTTCTTCACCCAGCATTGCATGGGCTTGCCATCCGATAAAAAGTCCGAATACGCAGGCAAGGATGGATTTCCAAGGAGTCGCTAAGGCGACGGTCTTTCTGTAGCTCACCTTCGGTGAGTAAGGAGATGAAGATTTATATTTCATTGAGGATATTGATGTGGCTTCGCCACGTTCTTGCTTAGCATTCGCTACGCTGCTGCTTATTGTAGCGGATGGAACGTTTTGCACAAATCGATTGTGTATTATTTGTGCATTGCTTAAAAAACTTCAGGATTATTTCAGGAAAATTTCAGGACAAGTGGGCGCGGGGTCATTTAAACTGCGGTCACTTTGTGTTCTTTGATTTTTTGGTTTTTTCTTTTTTTGAAGCTGCACTTCGTGCAGTGACCTTCGGTGAGTAAATCCGGAATAATCCGGAAGCTCACGAACCGGCTCGGCTGAACCGAGAAAGGAGAATGACATGTTGCGTTACATCACGGGCGTTCTCGCCCTTATGACCATGGGCTGCGAGGCGAACATCGTGCCCGCCGACTACGAGGCGGACGGGATGGGCGGTCCGGGCATCGGGCTGACCCTTCCCTTCCACTCCGGCGAGTACTGGAACCTCACGCAGGGCTACGGCTCCAACGACGAAGACTACCGCGGCAGCCACCGCGACTACGGCTACACCTACGTGGACGACACCTACGCGCTCGACTTCGCGCAGGCGGGATGCGAGTCCTACGGCAAGGAGGTGACGCCGATGGCGGACGGCACGGTGATGGCGGTGTACGAAGGCGGTGGCTACGGCAACAACGTGATGATCGACCACGGTGACGGCTACGTGTCCCGCTACGCGCACATGTCCGACGTGCTCGTGTCCGAAGGTGAAGACCTGAAGACGAGTGACACGATCGGGCTGGTGGGCAACACGGGCAACGTCTACGGGACGGCCTGCGAAGACCACCCGGGGACGCACCTGCACGTGGCGTTCTACTGGAACGAGGAGGCCACGAAGCCGGAGCCGCTCTCGGGCGTCTACGAGCTGGACGTGGGATGCTGGTACAACCGTGAAGGCGACAAGAACTGCGACGGGAACCCGGGCGACTACGAGCCCGGCTACGAAGACGTGGAAGAAGCCACGGACACGGCGACGGAAGATGGGAACAGCGACGAGATCGACGGCGACGGCGATCTCGAAGTGGCGTTCATGGGCATCTCGCCCGAGGAAGGCACCGCGGACGAAACCCGGTTCATCTGGGTCGCCACGGTGGTCAGCCCCGACGGGAAGCCGAACACCACGCTGTACATCGAGAACCCGAACGACGGCCAGACCTACGACTTCCCCATGGAGACCAACAGCAAGGAGAGCCCCTACGTCTTCACCTACCAGAAGACGCTGAACGACGACAACTCCACGTACACCTACTGGGTGGAAGCGGAGGACAGCGGCGACAGCGACAAGTCCGGCAAGGAGGAGATCACCGCGGACAATGGGCACGGCAACGAGCCCGTCTTCGGTTCCTTCTCGCGGTCGCCGAGCAGCGGCAGCGCGGGTGAGACGGAGTTCAAGTGGACGGCGGGCGGCGACTCGGACAGCGACGTCGAGGTGCAGCTCTGCATCGTCAACCCGAACGAGCCGATGATCTACACCTTCGACATGGAGGTGGAGTGGAGCGACTCGCGGGACTGGTTCGAGGCGGAGTACGAGAAGATGCTGCGGGACCCGACGGTGTACACGTACTGGATGGTCGCGAAGAACGACGACAGCACGAACACCGGCGACGTGATGAGCATGACGGTCGAGTAGGAAAAAGCCAAAGTTCAAAGCAAAGTCCGCGGAGAGAAGTAAGCTCCCGGGGCCTCACGGCACCCTGGAGATCCTTCCTTCGCGGGTAGCAGCCTTCGCCTTGAGCGAGGAGAACTACGGCCGGTGCCCGTCGTCGCAAGATGACGGGCACCAATCCTTCTTGCTTTATGTTTCGAAGAAGATCTACACTTTAGTATCTAATTTTTATTTTTAAATCTATGAAAAAAATTCTTTATTTCTTGCCGGTTCTTTTTTTATCCGCTTGCAGTTCGTTCTTTGGAGTCAATGACAACGTAACGACTCCCGTCGCTTTAGCTCCTGGAGAGGAAGATCGTTTGGATTCCGCTTTTTGTCAGCAAGATGGAGTCGTCACTGTGGACAATGAAGACTTTCGTTTGAATGAGGATGGCGTAGGGTACGGTCAATTTTCTTTGTTCGGTTCCGTGCTTGAACAAGAGGAAGTGGAGCCTTTTTCAGGTGCCACGGTGAATGCCGTTTATCTGACCGTGGTGGACGACGGTGGGGCTGCTTTTGACTACTTCCAATCTTATGCGGAGAAAAATGAAAACATCAACAAGATGGTGGACGGGAAACTTTACTTCAAATTGGGTGTTCTTGAAAACGGCGAGCTGAAATCGGGCGCGACTTTCACCGAGGGGACGGCGGAAAATCTGCTTTCAATGAGAGGCAGTGGCGATCTCACGGTAAAAATGCTTCAAGCGATCACTTTGGGAAGTGGCGCGAGTGAATACAGCGTGATGCCGTGCGTGATCGACGCAAACTAGTTTTTGTCGAGAGGGTCTTCTCCCCATTCCATTTCCGCGCCCACTTGTGCGTGTGTGCTCTGTGACTGTGCAATAACTTCCGCCATGCTGGGCATGCCGGCTTCGGTGGGGGTCATGGGATGTTGGCCTTGTTCCAAGGTCACTGCTTCTTCGTTACCGGTGGGTTCTTCGTCTCCTGGCATAGGGTAGAGTTAAGATTAAATCTGTTCATTATAGCATGATTTGACAAAAAATTCAATTGTTTCTGCATTCACCCTCGTGGGTGAATGGACCGACGTTTGAATGGTTTGTCTATAGTTTCTCGAGGGGCGCGACACGAATGGAAAGTTTTTTGATGCCGGTTTGGCGGTCTTTGAAAGCGACGGTAACGATGCCGCCGCGAACTTCGATGACCACGCCTTCGCCGAAAGTACGGTGGCGGACGCGATCGCCGTCGATAAGGGTG
>MFXB01000041.1:0-2842 GCA_001787475.1 Candidatus Peregrinibacteria bacterium RIFCSPLOWO2_01_FULL_48_20 | reverse complement strand
AAGAGGGATGGGACGGGCGTCTTCGGTCCATTCGGAATCGACAAAAGAAGCGCGAGCTTGCTGAGGTAGGGAATCGTCATCAATAAGGTGCTTTGGAAGATCGAGTAAGAATTGGGAGGGGGCGTTTTGTTTGAACTCGCCAAAAAGCATGCGCTGTTTGGCGTATAGTAAATACAGGTTGTTCATGGCGCGGGTAATGCCCACGTACATGAGGCGGCGTTCTTCCTCGAGCTCTTGCGGTTCGAAGAGGCTGCGCGAGTGTGGTAAAACACCCTCCTCAAGACCGGTTATAAAAACGACGGAAAATTCGAGACCTTTGGCGCTGTGGAGCGTCATGAGGGTGACGGCGTTTTGCTCGTCGTCGACTTGATCGAGGTCTGACATGAGGCTGATTTCTTCGAGAAATGTGGACAAGGAAGCGCGAGGTTCGAGGCCGGCGTATTTGTCGGCAACGGTGGCGAGCTCTTGAATGTTTTGGAGGCGAGACTCGCCTTCCTCTTTTAAGGCTCCGCTTCGCAGAGTGGTATCGCTTAACAGGAATTCTTTATAGCCCGATTCGGCAATGACATGTTTGATGAGGCCGGCCACGGAAAATTCTTCGCTGAGTTTTTGAAAATGGTGAATGAGCTTGGTGAAACTTTCCACGGCCTTTGCCTTTCCCGCGAGTTCGGGAATTTCTGAAATGTGCTCCATGGCACGGAACATGGAAAAATCATTTCGCACGGCAAAGGCCTGCAGTTCTTCCAAGGTCTTGGGCCCGATTTTTCGAGGCGGTGTGTTCACAACGCGAAGCAAGGAAACGCTGTCGTCAATGTTTAAAATCAATCGAAGATAAGCCACTAAATCTTTAATTTCCTTGCGGAGGTAAAACTTCACATTACCCACAATTTTGTAGGGAATTCCGTAGCGCATAAACGCTTCTTCAATGGCGCGGGATTGTGCGTTGGTTCGGTACAAAATGGCGAACTCGCGGTAGTCCGGCGGGGAGGGCAACTCGGCTTTGCCGAGTGGTTGGCGGATGTGCCGGAGCACCGTTTCCGCGACTCGGTAGGACTCATCGCGTTCGTCGCGCGTCATGAGCACGCGAATTTTTTCGCCGCCTTCACGCTGGGTCCAAAGGCGTTTGTCTTTACGGTGAATGTTGCGTTCTATCACTGAGTGAGCCGCCTCCAAAATCACGGAAGTGGAACGGTAATTTTGCTCGAGCTTAATGACAAGCGTCTCGGGATAATCTTTTTCGAAATCGAGAATGTTTTGCATGTTGGCGCCGCGCCAGCTGTAAATGCTTTGATCGGGATCGCCGATCACACAAATGTTGCGGTACTTTTCCGCGAGGCGTTTTATAAGAACATACTGCGCGTGATTCGTATCCTGATATTCATCCACGGAAATGTAGCGGAACCGCTCTTGATATTCATCCAAAATTTCCGGAAATTTTTGGAAAAGTTCAGCGGTCTTCATAATGAGATCGTCAAAATCGAGCGCCTGATTCGCCGCCAAACGCAGCTGGTAAGGCTTGAATAATTCGGCGACTTTTTCGGTGAATGTATTGTGAGCGTGAAGGGCGTATGCTTCCCAATTCATCAGAAGATTTTTTGATTGGGAAATGTGCCCGAGCACCGCCTTTGGGTTGAGTTGTTTTTCATCAATATGGTGCTCGCGCATGATTTCTTTCATAAGCACAACTTGGTCGTTGCCGTCGTAAATGGTGAAGCGATTTTCGTAGCCCAAAAGATGAATGTAACGGCGCAGGATTTGCACGCAAACCGCGTGAAAAGTGCCCACGGTCGGTGTATCGGGCGTGTCGAGTAAATTCACAATGCGATTTTTCATTTCACCGGCGGCTTTGTTCGTGAAGGTAAGTGCCAAAATATTCCACGGACGAACGCTCTTTTCTTGAATGAGATAAGCAATGCGATGTGTGAGAGCGCGCGTTTTCCCCGAACCGGCACCGGCAATAATGAGCACCGGGCCTTCGGTGGCCATCACCGCTTGGCGCTGCTTTTCGTTGAGTCCTTCTAAAATTGAATTCTCCATGGGATGCCTATGATATATCATGTTTTCAGCCAACGCCACGCCATGTCAAAACGTGCCCTCTACCCAATTTCGGCGGCCTTCCTCGTACTTGGAATTTTCCTTTGGTCCAATCTTTTAAAACCGAGTCCTTGGATTGGCGATATTCCTGTGGCAAGTCCAGAAACCAATGTGCTCGCCGCCACGGAGAACCCCGTGGACACCGCCGCTGAAGTGGGACTCACAGTGAAAATTCCAAAACAAAGCGACACGCTTTCTTTCAGTACGCAAGCGGAAGTTTTACGTTTTAGCCTCCGCGCCGAGGGCCCTTACACGCTTCGCTATCTTACGATGCAAATAGAGGCGAGCGGCCTCAAACCCATCACCGATTGGACCGTTTACAAAATGAAGGGCGGCCAAATTGATTTCAGCGAGTCGGTGGGTTACGGTGAAACGCAAATCGACGGCTTTGTGCGTTTACGACTTTTTTCTTCCCGAAGCGCGGCTTACTTGGGGGAATCGGGTGAACAAGAATTTGCCGTGCTGGCTTCCGTGCTTAAAGACCCTGCGGCCCCGGCGGCAACTGTGTCTCTTTCTTTGCCTCAAGAACTTCCGCCCGAAACAGACTGGGCTTGGCTTCCAGGCAGTCATGGAGAAACGTGGTTGAGCGTGGGAGAAAGTTTGGGCGCTGCGGATGTCCTGGGGCTTCCCACAAAATCGATCCAAAAGGAATGAGTCGCTAAGCGAAGTGGACTAGGCTTTTTGTGCGTTTTGTGCTAGAATAATAAGAAAACTAAAATAAAACTATGCACAAACTCTCTTGCTTCTC
>MFXB01000040.1 GCA_001787475.1 Candidatus Peregrinibacteria bacterium RIFCSPLOWO2_01_FULL_48_20 | reverse complement strand
TGACATCTTTCTCTCTTACATAGTCGTCAAGGTCAGCGGCCTCCGTTTGTGTGAGTTCTCCAGCTTCCATATACCTGCAGTTTAACTTGTGACCGTTTCCTTTACAAGGATGTGTGCGGTTTCAGTACATGTCGAACAATTCAGGGTGGTTGGTGGTTGAAGCTTTTGTATAAAACTTCAGGTTAAAAACCACTCTGCAGAGTGAAATCCAAGCTCAAAAATATGCGGAGCGCATTAAAAGAGGATGTGGACTTCGCAGCAACTCCATTTTGGTGATGATGGTGGATGGTTAGGTAGTGGCGCGAAAGGTGATCAGACCCTCACCTCACGTTTTGTCATGTCGAAGTGGGCTTTTTAATCTGTTAAAGTGCCGGTTTTGTGCTAGTATTTAGGGACATTAACCACTCAAAATATGACTGACGAAAAATTGTATGAATTGGCAAAAATGTACGGACGGAATGTTTTATTTTGGCGACAAAAGTTTATGGGCTTGTTGCCGGAAGTGGAAAGAAGGAAATTGTATGCGCGGAAAGGTTGTGGTTCGATTTTTGAATTTGCTTACAAACTGGCAGGTTTGAGTGAGCAGCAGGTTCGGACAGCCTTGAATTTGGAGAAGCGTTTTGAGAGTTTGCCCATGTTGAGGAGTTTATTGGTCGAAGGAAAAGTGAGCATCAATAAATTGGTGCGGGTGGCTTCAATTGCCACCGCTACGAATGAGGGAGAGTTGGCGGAGGCGCTGCAATTGTTGCCACAGAAAGCTTTGGAAACTTTCGTGAGGGACGAACGATGTGAAAATGAGAATGGCTTAGGTCAGCCATTATTTGGAGCAAAATCTTTGCGCGCGCACGACCTAAAGTTAAGTGGAGAAGTGACGGAAAAACTGCTCGAGCTGCATGAAAAAGGTTTGGATCTGAACGGTTTGTTGTTGGAGTTTCTTCAGAAAAGAGAGGAGGAAATTGAAGCAGAAAAAGAAGCGATCTGTGAAACGCTGGAGGAAGCAAAATCGCGTCCTGTCCCCGCACGAACTAAAAAAGTGCTGGCCAGAGAACATGGCAGTAAATGCTCCATCCAAACCTGCAAAAAGCCGGCGGAAGAACTGCATCACACACAAACCTTCGCGCTGAGTAAACGCCACGACCCACGGTACTTGGCACCGCTGTGCAGGGAGCACCACGTTATTGCGCATTCCATCAATTTGAAGTTTCAAGAAAAAAGAGAGCGGGCGGTGAGAGGATGAAACCGTCTGTGTGGTTAAACTTTGTCCGCACCGTGTTCCTTAATGACGCGGAGCATTTCGGAATGGAGGAGGCCGTTAGAGGCGAGAATGTTTTCGAGTTTGTGGTTGAACAGGCTGCCGTCCATGTTGGTGACCATGCCGCCGGCTTCTTCCATAATGATTTTGCCCGCAGCAATGTCCCACGGTTTGAGCGCGTATTCCCAGAAGCCGTCGAAGCGGCCGGCGGCCGTAAAGCAGAGGTCGATGGCCGCGCTGCCGAAACGGCGTACGCCGTTGCTCGCTTTGTAGAAAGCATCAAAAAGTTCGATATTTTTTCGGTAGCGGTCGCTTTCTCTGGCGTAGGGGAAGCCGGTTGCGAACATGCTTTGTTGCAATTTGTCCCTTTTGGATACATGAATTTGTTTATTTCCCAGGTATGCGCCTCGTCCTTCTTGCGCCCAAAAGGTTTCTTTCAAGGCCGGAATTTCCACTACTCCGATAATCGGTTTTCCTTTGTGAACAATGGCGATGGAAATGGCGTAAAAGGGGAGACCGTGGGCGAAGTTGCCGGTTCCGTCGATGGGGTCCACAATCCACTTGTAATCGCCGCTTTGCTCAATGGCCGGGCTTTCTTCGCTCAAAATGGAGTGATCGGGGAAGTGGGCGCGAATGGTTTTCAAAATCAGCTCTTCGCAAGCCTTGTCCGCCTCGGTTACCAGATCGATAGGGCTGCTTTTCGTGCTTATGGAAAAGCCCTTTTCTTGGTATTTAAGGGCCAATTTACCCGCGTCGTGGGCGAGTTTCTTGGCAATCTGAAGAAGATGAATGGGCATGAAGTCGTAAATGCATTTTTATCATAGCTTAAAAATCGGACTGCGCGTCGGAAAAAACTTGACAATTTAACCATAAATGTTATTCTTACCACCTATGATTTTCTTGCAAACTTTATTTTCTTTGTTGCTTGCCGAAAAAAACCGGCTCAAACCGGGGCGTTCCGACGTGTGGCTAAGAGAACTGATTTCACTGGAACGGAAGCATCGTTTTATTCGATAAATTTTTGTTATGGGAGTAATTCGTCGCCGAAAAGTTGAAAGTTATTCTCCCCACGCTCCCACTCAAGAAGAACTTTTTGCCGCGTTACGAAACCCGCGACTTTCTTTGAATTACTGGCGCAGTTTATTCTCTCATTCTGTTCCAGACTTGCCGACCTCTGAATTCGATGAACGTTTAAAAACAGCTTTGCTGGAAGGAGGTTTCAAGAGGGTGCATCCCGATGCATTAACAAGGGACATTGAACGCGTCCCCGGTTTTAACTTGTCGCCCTTGTCTTCCGTTCCTTGTGCGACGGTTCCATTTCGTTATTACGAGCCGATTTATGGAGTGCACCGAACACCTACCTTTGTTGAGCCCGGGTTTTTGCGTGTTATAGATGGAACCAGATATTTCTTCCAAGAGCTTGGCCAGGTTAGGTTTACTACCCTCCGAGATCCGCACTGGAGTTGGCCTGAATGTGATCGAGAATCACCTCATAGACCTCCCGTGCGCGCCAGTATTTTTTGGAGAACTTAAATCTTTTTAATGGCAGTTCCCGCACTCAAATTCAAAGCAAGCTCCCAAGAAAGTATAGCGCCGGAGCTGCAGAGAAAGCCGAGGTATCATCAGCTTCTTGCTGAAAATCCGGATGGAACCGCTTTCATTCGGACGGTGGGCGGGGAAATTGTCAGGGGTCGTAAAGTAGATGAGCATGTTTACGAAATATCGTTTTTATTCAGTCCGCCGGTTCAAATTGACGTGTTGGGAAGAGCGGATAAACATGTACTCTCTTTAGCAAGAGCACAATTAAGGGATGCTTTTTCGGGAACGCTCAGTCACTGGAGCGGGCGGCGTTCCATGAGAATTTCTCCACTCGCCGTTCCCGAACTCGAAGTCTATACTCCCGCTGATCGATTTTTCCGCTTGGCTCCATCGGTGGAGGACGTGAACTCTCTCGACTTCTTAGGACTGGAAACGGCTTTTATCGAAGCTCCGGACCGTGTTGGTATCACTCAAATTCCGGCTTTTCGCGTTACTGAGGCGGAGGGTGAGGTTCTTTGCTTGGATTTCGGGCATCTTAAAAAAGCTCCCGACACGGAGTCCGGTTGGGTGATCAATAATCATGCCGGTCCGATGGAAGTCAACAATTCGACGTATTTTCGTTCTTGAGCTAGAATCCTTTGGCTATGCTCCAGAAAAAGTTCAAAATCAAATCGGAAATGACTCCGAAAGGGGATCAGCCCAAGGCTATTGAACAGTTGGTGGCCGGGCTTGGGAAAGGCTTGCACCATCAAGTGCTTTTGGGAGCCACGGGAACGGGGAAGACTTTTACGATCGGAAATGTGATTGAACGGGTTCAGAGGCCTACGCTTCTCATTGCACACAATAAAACCTTGGCGGCGCAGCTCTGCAGCGAGCTCAAGGAAATGTTCCCGGATAATGCCGTGTGTTATTTTGTTTCTTACTACGATTACTATCAGCCGGAGGCGTACTTGCCGCACACGGACACTTACATTGAAAAGGACGCGCAAATCAATGAGGAGATTGCAAAGTACCGGCACAAAGCGACGGAAAGTTTGCTCACGCGGCGCGATACCATTGTGGTAGCTTCGGTGTCTTGTATTTACGGACTCGGTTCGCCCAAGGAGTATTTGGCGCTTCGAATTGAACTTCAGAAAGGAATGCAAATTCCTCGCGATGCTCTTTTGCGACAGATGGCGGATTTGCAATATACGCGGGCGTCCATGGATTTCAAGCAAGGAATGTTCCATGTACTCGGGGACACGCTGGAAATTTTTCCGCCGGGCGGAGACACGGCGCTTCGGCTGGAATTTTGGGATGATGAAGTGGAACGCATCACCGAGGTGGAACCGTTCACTGGTGAAATTTTGGGAGAACTTGAGGAAGTGACCATTTTTCCGGCCAAACATGCGGTGACCACGGAAGCAAAAATCAAAGTGGCGGTGGAAGGAATTCGTTTGGAACTCGAAGATAGGGTGAAACAGTTGCAGGCCATGGGGAAGGGGCTGGAGGCCGAGCGGCTCAGAACACGCACCGAATACGATATTGAAATTTTGCTGGAGACGGGTTATTGCTCGGGCATTGAAAACTACGTTCGCTATTTCAACGAGCAAAGCGAAAACGGAAGGCCGTCCACGCTCATGGATTATTTCCCGAAGGACTTTTTGCTGGTGATTGACGAGTCGCACATGTCGGTGCCGCAAATCGGAGCCATGCATAATGGAAACTTATCGCGCAAGCAAACGCTGGTGGAACACGGGTTCCGGCTGCCCTCCGCTTTCGATAATCGACCGCTGAAGTTTGAAGAGTTTGAAAAATATATGCACTCGGCCATCTACGTTTCAGCCACGCCGGCGGCCTATGAAATGGGGAAGAAAGAAGCGCTTGTGGAGCAGATTATTCGTCCGACGGGGCTCGTGGATCCGGAAATTTCCGTACGTAAAAAAGAAGGACAAATTGAAGATTTGCTTCGAGAAATTCGCGCACGAACGGCAAAGGGAGACCGCGTGCTGGTGACCACTTTGACCAAGCGCAGCGCCGAGGATTTAACGGAGTTTTTGACGGATGCCGATGTGAAAGTGAGGTATTTGCACTCGGATATCGAGACACTGGAGCGCATTGAAATTTTGCGAGATTTGAGATTGGGAAAATTCGATGTACTTGTTGGAATCAATTTGCTCAGGGAGGGGCTCGACTTGCCGGAAGTTTCACTTGTGGTGATTTTGGATGCTGACAAAGAAGGATTTTTGCGCAGTACGTCGGCACTCATTCAAACGATTGGGCGCGCCGCCCGTAACGCGGACGGAACCGTGATTATGTATGCGGACAGAGAAACAAACGGAATGCGCGGAGCACTGGAAGAAACGAGCCGGCGACGCGCCGTCCAAACGGCTCACAACAAAAAACACGGCATCACTCCGCAAACCATTCGCAAGGCCGTGAAAGACATCGAGATGCACCGCAAACAGGAGGCAACCAAGCAAGTTCGCCGCTACGATTCCAAGAAAGTTCCCAAAGAAGAGCTGTTTCGTCTCGTTCAAAGTTTGGAAACCGAAATGGATTTTGCCGCTCAAAACATGGAATTTGAAAAGGCAGCCGTGCTTCGGGATGAAATTGAAGAGCTGCGCGGGAAACTCTAGGTGCGGCCGGTCATTAGCTTGAAGAGGGCGCTAACTTTGGGACGTTCTTCCCGAGTTTGATATGACCGGACAAAGCCCGCCATGGTCGCCGCTTGCCCTGTGATTACGCGCACCAGCCCGGCGTGAATGGCAACTTGCTCGCTCAACTCCGCGAGATCGAGAGGATATTCTCTCACAAGGGTAGAACGACTTCCTCCCACCAGTGCCACGTGTCTGTTTACGCCATCCATTGCTTGTCCCGGAAAAACAAGGGTGGGTGCGTCGTCGATTTTTGCGACTATAATCTTCTGTAAATCCAACCCACTAATTGTTTGCTTAGCCAAAGTTCCGTCCTCTCTTTCAAAAGTTTCCGCTTCCACTAAAAATCCTCCATGTTCAACAACCGTAACAGTTCCTTTACGTGGGGTATAGGTATTCATGGAGGGCAGTTGAAAAGAAACCGGGTTAGGCGTACGACGTGTAATAGCTTCGAGGATTCTCGGGTTGGTGGTCGGTACCGAGGGTGCACCGTGTTGTCTTCTTGTCGAAGTGATTTGCTCGTTAAGTCCCAAGAGTCGATGGCTCATTTCTCCTCCCACATTGGCTAAAATGTGACAGATTTGAATGCCACCTAAGCCCGGGACGTGCGTTCGCAGTTGTCTTAAAGGGTCCAATACAAAGTAAGTTGCGGATTCTTCCAAGCGCAGCCTCAGTGAGGGAGGGCCGGCCAAGGCGGGGTCCCTGGGGTCTTCAATTCCATCCGTCCAACTTCCTTCCAAGATTGTGTCACCTGGTTCCACCGGAAAAGTTCCCAACACTTCTTGCCGATGAGGGTAAGTGGCGGAAACAAGGAGTGGCTCCTCGGCGGGCATAATCAGTCGGTTTTCAGTGGGCACACCGATTTCCGGATGGCGAGTCAGTACTTTTCCCGCGTTTCCTCGCACTTCACTTACTTCATCACTCAAACGCGCTATCAGTTCGGGAGGCAATCCCTTAAAAAGGCGAGTGTCGTCAATCGCCTTCCAGTAACGCTCGTCGGTTCCTCCCTCTATTTCCACCAATGGGTCATCCATGGAGAAATCATAATTAAGAACACAATTAAAGACAAGACTAAAGCCACCTTTTCCCTTGCCATCATTGATTTTTTGAGTTTGACAAAACGAGCGATTGGAGGGCGGATCCCTTTAAAAATAAAACTTTTCTTAGGCACTTGATTTTTTTACAAAGATGAATAGACTATCGGCGTTTAAGATTTAGCTTTCATGAGCCAAAAGAAAAGATCATACCTGTTTACCGCCTTGGAACATTACACGCAAATCACCATGCGGGTGGCTTCCATCACGATTGGGACCATGGCGATTTTGGGTGTTCCGGCCTACTTTCTCGATCAAAAGCTCGGCACTTGGCCATGGATTTTTGTGACGGCACTTATTGTGGGATTGCCACTTTCTCAGTATCTTGTGTTTAAAAAAATGAATGAATTCACTAAAAATAACCCCCTCAACTGATGTCAGCGGAAGCGGAAGGCGGCGGTCACAGCGTGGCACTTGCTCCCGAGCATGTGCTCGAGATCGGTGAATTTGCGGTTTCCAATACTGTCACCGCCACACTGTTCGTGAGTCTTATCATTCTTGTGTTTGCGCTTTTGGTCCGCCATCGAGCCGGCGTTATTCCCACGCGGATGCAGGTTCTTTTTGAGAGTTTGTTCGTCTTCTTTTTGGATAAATTGGAAGAAGGGCTCGGGGAGGCGAGGGCTCGCAAGCTCGTTCCGCTCATCGTGACGCTGTTCTTATTTATTGTGGTCTCAAATCAGTTTGTTTTGATTCCTTTGGTGGGCAGCATTATGACGCCGGAAGGCCCTTTTTTCCGCACTCCGACGACGGACTACAGCGCGACCATTGCGCTTGCCGTTTCCGTGGTTGTGCTTTCTCATGTTTTGGCTTTGTTCGTTTCGCCGCTCGGACATATTGGGAACTACCTTCGCATCGGCGGTTTCATTGAAATTCTTCGCGGAAAACGTCCGCTAGGTGAGCTTCTCACGGTTTTTATTGAGTTTTTCTTGGGGCTTTTGGAGATTATCGGAGATCTTGGGAAAATCGTTTCGCTCGCCACTCGTCTTTTTGGAAATATTTTTGCGGGAGAGGCGGTGATCATTATTATTTCCGGACTTTTGTTCGTCTCTCAATTTTTCATACCCATTCCGTTTATTGTGCTCGCCAGTTTCGCTGGACTGATTCAAGCTTTCGTGTTTTCCTTGCTGACGATTTTGTTCATTTCGAACAATATGGTGCACGCCAGTCACCGATAAAATAAAAAACTTCCTTTATTCATCCATTTATTTCTCTAACCAAAAATCGTATGGATGCTGAAACAATGAAATTGCTCGCCGCCGCCATTGCAATGGGTCTCGGTGTAGCCGGTCCCGCAATCGGAGAAGGTATGATTGGCGCCAAAACCATGGAAGCC
This sequence comes from Candidatus Peregrinibacteria bacterium RIFCSPLOWO2_01_FULL_48_20, assembly GCA_001787475.1. GTDB lineage: Bacteria > Patescibacteriota > Gracilibacteria > UBA1369 > 2-02-FULL-48-14 > 2-02-FULL-48-14. The sequence goes on along the minus strand of MFXB01000040.1, from coordinate 8,254 downwards.
GTCAGCCGCAATCCCGAAATGAGCGGAAAAATGTTCACGAACATGATCATCGGTATGGCCTTCGTCGAATCGCTCGCCATTTACTGTTTCGTGATCGCGCTCATTCTTCTCTTCGTTGCTTAGCAGTTACGAATAATCATTTACTATGGAAGGTTTATCTAAGTTAGGTATCGACCTCTGGAGTATCCTCATTTATATCCTCAATACGGGGTTGCTGCTTCTTGTGCTCACGTACGTTCTCTACAAACCGATTTTAAAGTTTTTGGATGAACGCCGTGCACAAATCAAAAGCAGCGTGGAAGAAGCGCAGAATCTCAAAGTGGAGCTCGACAAAAAATCGGCCGAAGTGGAAGCAGCCACTGAAAAAGCCGAGACGGAGCTCAAAAAAGAAATGGAGAATTTGCGAAAATTCACCGAGGAGCAGCGTGCGAAGCTCACGGCGGAAATGGAAAAGGCGCGTGGGGATATGCTTGCGAAAGCCGAAGAAGACATCAATCGCCGCAAAGGTGAAATTCTTAAAGATACTGAAGTCGAAACGCTCGAGCTCATTAAGAAAATTGTTCTTTACGTGGTGCAGAATAAAGTTCCCGCCGAAGTTATTGAAGACAGCATTAAGTCTGCATGGAGCACCGCTCGAAAAGCAGAATTTAAAAAAGATTAATTATGTTCAACGGTTTCCTCAGCGCGCTCACTTATGAAATTCTCAGCTTCGTTTCGAAGCACGGAGATTTCTTTGAGCTCGGTGAGAAAACTCGTGAAGAAAAACTGGCCGGTTTCAAAGCGCCCGCCGTTTTCAAAAAGTATTTGGCGGAAGTTTCCGGCGCGCACTTTTTAAAAGATTTGCATTTGGTGCTTCAAGTGGTTAACGGAGCGGATATGAACAGCCTTTCTTTGAAAAACAGCGCTTTTTTCAAAACCTTGCTGGAGTTTTTCTCCGACAGTTTTGCGTCAAAACTCGACAAATTGGAGGCGGGATTTTATTTACTTCCTTATGAAGATCGTCTCAAAAAGGCACAGGAACTTTTGGGGGAAGAGAGGGACGCTCCGCTTCGCGGAGTGGCGGCCGCGCTCCGTGAACTTTTGGTGACCAATTCTTATCAAGAGTTGGCGCAAGCTTTTGAAGAGCTCAGCAAAGTTGTGGCCGACGGAGCCACCATTCTCGTTCAAATTCCTCGCGACATTCCCGAAGAACTCAAAAAAGAAATGCGTGAAGAGTTGGGTGAAAAGCACCCTCACAGTTTTCCCGTTTTCCAAATCAATCGTCAGCTCATTGGAGGTTTCCGCGTTTTCATCAACGGAAAATCCATGGACTATTCATGGTTCTCTAAAGTTCAAAAACTCAGTTCTCTAACTTATTAATTATGCCCAAAGAATCTTTACATAACTTCCTGGCCAAAATTGAAACGGCCATTCAAGCCGAACAAGACAGTACGGAGTCCGAAGGCGGACGGGGAATCATTCAATCCTACAAAGATGGAGTTATTTGGATCAAAGGACTTTCCGGTCTCAAAATGAATGAAGTGGTTGAAATTGAAAGTGTGAAAGCGGAGGCGCTTGTGATGAACCTCGAAAAAGATTCCGCCTACGCCTTGGTGCTGCAAGCCGACCGAGGAGTGCGCGAAGGACTTTTCGTGAAAGCAAGCGGACGATTCATGTCTCTTCCCGTGAGTGATGCCATGCTCGGCCGCGTGATCGATCCGCTTGGAAACCCGCTCGACGGGCAAGCCGCTTACAAAGCCGATAAATTCATGCCGCATGAAGCGCAAGCGCCTTCCGTGATGGTGCGAAAGTCGGTTCATCAGCCGGTGCAAACGGGAATTGTGGCCATCGATTCGCTCATTCCGATCGGGCGCGGACAACGCGAGCTCATCATTGGAGATCGTCAAACGGGAAAAACCACCATTGCCATCGATACGATCATCAATCAAAAAAATCAGAACATGATTTGTATTTACGTGGCCATCGGGCAACGTGAAGCGCGGACAGCACAAGTCATTGAAACGTTGAAGCGTCACGGAGCCATGGATTACACCATTGTGGTCAGCGCTCCGGCTGCGTCTTCCGCCGTTATGCAATACTTGGCTCCTTACGGAGGATGTGCGGTGGGTGAATATTTTATGGGAAAAGGAAAAGACGTGCTCGTGATCTACGACGATCTTTCCAAGCACGCCGTGGCTTACCGTGAAATGTCTCTCTTGCTCCGCCGTCCGCCCGGACGCGAAGCGTATCCCGGAGATGTGTTCTACCTCCACTCACGTTTGCTCGAACGAGCCGCAAAATTGAACGACGAAAACGGGGGAGGAAGTCTCACGGCCTTGCCGGTGATTGAAACGCAGGCCGCCGATGTGTCCGCTTACATTCCCACGAACGTGATTTCCATTACGGACGGACAAATTTTCTTGGAACCGCAATTGTTTAACAAAGGAATTCGTCCCGCCATCAACGTTGGTATTTCCGTTTCCCGTGTTGGAGGAGCCGCTCAAACGAAGATCATCAAAAAAGTGTCCGGACCGGTGAAACTCGACCTTGCGCAGTACTACGAACTGGAAGCTTTCTCTCAATTTGCTTCCGAACTCGATGCCGCCACCAAAGCCCAACTCACTCGCGGAAAACGCGTGGTGGAAGCCTTGAAACAGGGGCAAAATCAACCTTATACCTTGTGGCAAGAAGTGTTTGTTCTTTTCTGTGCCACCAAGGGTTATTTGGATTCCATTGAGGCAAATGATGTGGGACAAAAAATGAAAGCTCTCTTCGCGCTCATTGAAAGCAGCCATGGAGATTTGGTGAAAGAAATCGAAAGTAAAAAAGAATTGACCCCTGAAATTGAAAGCGGCGTTAAAACGGTGGTAGAAAAGTTTTTTAATGTCTGATTTTATTATTTCACCCTTCGGGTGTTATGTCCGGCAGTTTACTCGAAATTCGCAAAAGAATCGGCAGCGTGAAAAACACGCGCAAAATCACCAAAGCCATGCAACTCGTGGCCGCGAGTAAAATGCGCCAGTTCCAAAAGCGCGCCGTGACCACTCGTCGCTATGTGTGGGACCTCATTGCTTTGCTCGAGGAAAATCTTCATGTGGAAAGCGCTTACACGGAAAAACGAGAGAAAGGGGAAGTGCTTTTTGTTCTCTACACTTCCGACAAGGGTCTGTGCGGACCTTTGAACAACAAGCTTATCAACGGGCTTTTCCGCAGTGAACGTTGGAACGCGCTTACCGAAAGTCAGCGCATGCTCATCACTTTTGGGAAAAAAGGCTACGATTTCGCTCGCAACAACGATATTCATGTGGACAAACATTTTGTGGGTGTACCCGAAAAAATGAATAATGTGGAGGCCATCAAATTGGTGGATGAAATTTTGAACTTTTGGCGCAGCGGTGCGGCCAAGGAAATTGTTCTCATAGCGCCGCACTATAAAAATTCATTCACATTCTACCCTGTTTTAAAGACTTTTTTGCCTTTTGATCGGGACATGGTTGAAACCAACATCGGAACGGAGGAAAACAAGCATCGCACTGCACGAGGTGCAGCCTATGAAAAAGAAGGACTCATGATTTACGAACCCTCCAAAGAACATGTGGTGAGTCGCCTGCATGAGCAAGTGGTGTTTTCACTTTTCTTGGGATCGTTTTTGGAACTCAAAGCCAGCGAATATTCCAGCCGTATGATGGCCATGCAAAGTGCCACCGATGCCGCCGACAAAATCACGAATGAACTTTCTCTTCAATACAACAAAGCTCGTCAGCAAGCCATTACGCAAGAAATTGCCGAATTGGTGGGTGCGAGCGCAGCAATCTCTAACTAATTTTTTCCTATGTCAGAAAAATCTGAAATGCCCAAAGGTAAAATCGTCCGTATTATTGGAGTGGTGGTGGATGCCTACTTTGCCGATCACGTTCCCGCGCAATATTCCGCCTTGTACACCGAAGGGCCCGTCGGAAGAGTGGTGCTCGAAGTGCTGGCTCATCTTGGAAACGGAGTGGTGCGAACGGTGGCTATGAAAACCACCGACGGTCTTGCCGTGGGACTCGAAGTCATCGACACTCAAAAAGAAATTCAAACGCCGGTGGGGAAAGGTGTTCTTGGGCGAGTCATTAATGTGACGGGCGATTTAATCGACGGAGGAGCTGAACTGCCCAAAGGAACCGAAATGCGCGGGATTCATGCTGAGCCGCCCTCTTTGGTGGACCAAAATCCAACGGTGGAAATTTTCGAGACGGGAATCAAAGTGGTGGATCTTTTGTGTCCTTTTATCAAAGGAGGAAAGGTGGCGCTCTTCGGAGGAGCCGGAGTGGGAAAGACCGTGATTATGCAAGAGCTCATCCACAATGTGGCTTTGAGTCACGGAGGATATAGCGTGTTCGCCGGAGTGGGAGAACGCAGTCGTGAAGGAAACGATTTGATCCACGAAATGAAAGAAAGCGGCGTTATCGACAAGCTAGCCATGGTGTTCGGACAAATGAACGAACCTCCCGGAGCACGTATGCGCGTGGCTTTAACAGGGCTTACGATCGCTGAAAAATTCCGTGATGACGGGCTCGATATTTTGATGTTCATCGACAACATTTTCCGTTTCACTCAGGCCGGAGCCGAGGTGTCCGCGCTGCTTGGGCGTTTGCCTTCCGCCGTAGGTTACCAGCCCACGCTCGCCACGGACATGGCCGCGCTGCAAGAACGTATTACCTCAACGAAAAAAGGATCCATTACTTCCGTGCAAGCGGTGTATGTGCCTGCCGACGACCTTACCGATCCGGCGCCTGCGACCGCTTTCTCTCACTTGGATGCGACCATCGTGCTTTCTCGAAAACAGGCTTCCATGGGTCTTTTCCCGGCCGTGGATCCACTCGATTCCACGTCCACCGCTCTCAAGGCGGACATCGTGGGAGAAGAACATTACCGGGTTGCCACTGAGGTGCGCCAACTGCTGCAACGCTACAAGGAACTTCAGGATGTCATTGCGATTTTGGGTATGGACGAACTGTCCGAAGACGACAAGAAGGCCGTGTTCCGCGCTCGTAAAATTCAAAAATTTCTTTCCCAAAACTTCTATGTGGCCGAACAATTCACCAGCATGGCGGGACAGTACTACAAAGTGGAAGACACCGTGCGTGCTTTCAAAGACATTTTGGAAGGTAAGTACGACCATGTCGACGAACAGTATTTTTACATGGCCTCGTCGATTGAGGCCGTGCTTGAAAAGCATGAGGCCACTCAGCGAAGCTGAGCTATTAAAAAAAGTTTATGTCTGACTTTCACCTTACTATTCGCACTCCCGATAAAGATGTCTTCTCCGGCGTTGTGAGTTCCGTGAGTTTTCATGCCGAGGACGGGCAGGCGCAGGTGCTTGCACATCATGCTTCGTATATGGCCACCATCCAATTTTCCACGGTGAAAGTGGATGGGGAGACGGGGGGAGCTTCGTATTTGGCGCGCAGCGGATTTTTCCATTTCGATCACAAGAAAAATGAGGCGCTTCTGCTGTGTATTTATTGTGAAGAGCAGTCGGAAGTGAGTTATCAAACGGTCGAGGAATATTTGAAATTCTTGGCGAGCGAGCTTGAAAAAGGCGATCTCAGCGACTTCCAAGTCCTTTACTTGAAAGGGGAGAAGTTGGCGGTAGAAAAGCAGGTGAAAACGAAGGAAGCCTAGAAAATGTTTTCCGGTTCTTCCATGTTAATGAGTTCGTAGGGGATGGCCTCTCTGTCTTTACACACGGACCAAGGAATTTGCTTATGTGTGAATTCTACGATTTCTTGAGTTTTTTTGTGTTTCCATTTTTTACATATGGCTTTTATTAAGTCTAGCTCTTCTTTGGTAAAGGCTGATTCGCTGGGTTGTTCTATCAATGATATAAGGATAGCGCCGCCTTTGTTTTCTGTTGTCAGTGACTCATTAGTATCAATCACTTCAAAGAATTCAATAGGCACCGGTCCATTCGCCAGTTTTTTATATTCGAATCCGGAAATGGGTTTGAGTGTTCTGTAATAATGTGCAAAATCAGATAGGTAAACCAGTTTTGCAAGTTTTGTCTTTGTAATTTTCCCATCTTCTCCGGCCCCATATTTTATGCACGCCAGCACCAGATTTAAAAATTTGATCCAGTTGCTTGGATGGGTGGCTGGTAACTCCCCTTTAGGATGCTCCATTTCGCTTATGAGAAATTCAAGAGGTAGGTCAAAAATGAGAGCTAGCGTCTTCAGCTCTGAGATAGTTAAGTCTCGATCGCCTTTTTCAATAGATACCAGCGTAGGTCTAGACAAGTTCAGCTTGTTTGCCAGATCTTCTTGGGACATCCTTGAGTCTTTTCGTAACTTTGTGAGAAGGTTCATCATAGTGCTCGTAGTATAAGCTAAGTATAATGGAAAGTCAATGTATTTTACTTTTTTGGCTGAAATCTTCTAAAAAATGTCATTTAGTGAAACTTTTTGACAATTGTGCTCTTATGGACTACTTTCTTGGTATGACCATATTGGATATTATTTTTCAGGTTGAGTTTGGGACTGCGTCGTTCCGCTACTACGAGAAAGTTTTTGTACGGAAATATCCTAAAGGGTGGATAGAGACTAAAAAAACTATCGCATCAACTTTGAAAAGAGCTTATGCAGTACAGCGCACCACTTTGATAGATTTTTTGAAACCTCTTGGCGAAAATGTGGGACTCTATAAGTTAGATTTTGCCGTTGCTGGCACTCAAATGTCGCCCAAGGCATCTGGGAATAGAGTCATTTTTTCCCTGTCTAATAAAGATAGGATCGTGACGGTATTACTGATTTATGGTAAAGACCGCTTGCCAAAAAATATGACGGAAACTCAGTGGATATCCCAAATGGTTAAAGATAAATATGGACTTTAGTTTGGTGAAAACGAAGGAAGCCTAGTTCTTTCCCACGGCTTCGCCAATGTTTTTGTAGCCGTCTTTTTTAAGGAGCTGCACGAGGCCGCGGTTGATTTCGCTGATGACTTGCGGGCCTTCATAAATCATGCCGGTGATGAGTTCGAGAAGGGAGGCGCCGAGGCGGATTTTTTCGTAAGCATCTTCGGCGGAGAAAACGCCGCCGCTGCCGATGATGAGCATTTCCCCCTGTGTTTTTTTGTAGAGCATGGCGATGAGGGCGTTCGCTTTTTTTTCAAGGAATTTTCCACTCATGCCGCCCTTTCCGTGGGAGTGTTGTTTGGTGAGGTTGCTGGCGACGAACCCATGCACGCGATGGCGTTTGGTGACGGCAAGAATTTCATCAATTTGTTTTTCGGAAAGATCGGGAGGAAGTTTGAGGAGGATGGGTTTTTGTGTGGGGATTTTATCGAGTTCCGTGAGCAAGGATTCGAGTTTTTTCGGGTCGGTAAAAGGCTCGCCCCCAAAGGCGTTTGGACAGGAAATATTGATGGTGAAATAATCGCCGATTTTTAAGAATGATTTGAACGTTTCCGCATAATCGGCAATACCTGCTTTGGTTTCACAGGTTTTTGGGGAATTGGTTTTTGCGATGGAAATTCCAATCGGAAATTGGAAGGCGGTTTTTTGCAATCTTTGCGCCACTTTTTTTGCACCTTCACTTTTGAGGCCGATGTACACGCGGATGCTTTTTTTCTCCGGATGACGCCACATTCGAATGCCCGGATTTCCACTGCAAGGCTCGGCCGTTATGGAACCGATTTCTTCAAAGCCGAAACCCACGGAGGGAAGAATTTTGGTGAGATATCCGTCTTTGTCGAAGCCTGCTGAAAGTCCGATGGGATTTTTAAAAAGTATGCCGTGAATTTTTTGTTCCAGCGCAGGGTTTGAATAGTTGAAGAGGAAGCTTGAAATCCGACGAGTGAGTTTGTTTGTACCGAGGAGCATTCCAAATCGACTGCACGCAGCATGGACATTTTCGGGATCGAAACAAAAGAAGATCCGTTTGTAAAAGTGAACGTAAAAAAAGTGTAGAAATCGGTTTCGGAGGTCAGTTAAAGTATCCTTCATATTCTTTTACGCGCGGGTCTAAAATAAGAATTTTTTTCTCATCCCAAGCATTGCCGAGGAATGTGTTCAGGATGTTTTGATAGCGGAGACTCGCTTGTGGGAGAGTGAACTCTTTGTAAGAGTCTGTGTAGAAAGCGCTGCGGGCGTGCTGAATGGGATCCGCCGGACTGGCGAAAGGAATGCGGTGCAAGGCCAACAGCTTGATGGAAATGCCCTCCTCGAGCAGAACTTCCATAAGATTTTCGTTGCCCACGAAGAAATTTTTCCCGTCGGTTTTTTCAGCCATTTTTGTGA
>MFXB01000039.1 GCA_001787475.1 Candidatus Peregrinibacteria bacterium RIFCSPLOWO2_01_FULL_48_20 | reverse complement strand
GGTGACCGACGCCAATGTATCCGAGTATGTGGATTACGCCACGCACACATACGGCAATGATGTGTTTGGAACGGATACCATAGGAAATCCGGTAAAGAAGCCCACGAAAGTGGACGAACTGTATCAAGTGGTTGGTGCTTTTGCCAATACACTTGCCACAAAAAAACCTGTAGTCGTTGAGCAAATGTTATCCGCCATAAGAGCCGATCACAAAATACTGTACAAGAATACAAAATTTACGATGGAAGAGCGTCGCCATAAGTACGCCCATGATTTAGCGCACCTTCGCTCGGAATGGGAAAAACGCCATGCCGCCGGAGACGCAGACATTCATATTCTTGGTTACGATCACGAACATGGTCACGGAGGCCACGGTGCCCATGAAGTGCATGAAGAACAATATGCGGCTGCGGCGTAAGAGCTACAGCCCTTCCGGTAACTTTCTTTCCTTAATCTCGCTCACCACCATCTTCACAAAAGCGGCCAAAGGCAGCACTCCCTGTTTTTTGCTGTGGTAGTTGCGCGCGGCCACGGTTTTGTCCGCCGCTTCTTTTTCGCCGACCACGAGCATCCAAGGAATTTTTTGTTTTTCGGCGTTGCGGATTTTTTTACCGAGGCTTTCGGCGCTGTCGTCCAGCATCACGCGCACGCCTTTGCGGTCCAGCGTTCTTTGAATTTTTTTCGCGTATTTCAAAAAGTTGTCGGAGATGGGAAGCACGGCCACTTGCACGGGAGCAAGCCACGTGGGGAAAGCTCCGGCAAAGTGCTCGATCAAAAATCCAATGAAACGTTCATGTGTTCCGAGCGGCGCGCGGTGTATACAAAGAGGCGTTTTTTCTTTTCCATCGGTGTCCACATAGGTGAGGTTGAAGCGTTTGGGAACGGCAAAGTCGAGTTGATTCGTGGCCAGCGTGAATTCCCGTCCGATGGCGGACCACACTTCCACGTCGATTTTGGGTCCGTAAAAAGCGGCCTCACCGGGGGCTTCCACAAATTCAATACCCGTTTTCAGCATGGCGCGGCGCACTTGTTCTTCCGTTTGCAGCCAGAGTTTCGGCTCATTCACAAATTTTTTCCCAAGACCTTCTTTGTCGTGAAGCGAAAGTCGCATCACCATTTTTTTGACGCCGAAAATGGCGGAATATTTTTTATAAAGTTCCATCACGCGAATAAATTCTTTTTCAAATTGTTTCGGCGTGCAGTAAATGTGCGCATCATTCATGCACAGCGAGCGAACGCGCATCAGTCCGAACAAAGCGCCGCTGTCTTCGTAGCGGTAACAGTGTCCGTATTCGGCAAGTCGAAGCGGAAGTTCGCGGTAAGAACGCGTGCGGTTGGCATAAATCAAATGATGATGAGGGCAATTCATCGGTTTCAAGTAATACTCTTCATTGTCCAACTTCATCGGAGGAAACATGGTCTCCGCGTAATAAGGAAGATGTCCGGACTTAATGTACAACGATCCTTTCGTGATGTGCGGCGTGCGAACACGCGTGTAGCCGGCCTCACGTTCCGTTTCTTTGGCGAGCCGTTCGAGCTCCTCCACAAGTACGGCACCGTTCGGCAGCCAAAGCGGCAAACCCGCACCCACTTCATCGCTGAGCATAAAAATCTCCAACTCTTTTCCCAGTTTTCTATGGTCGCGCTTCGCCGCTTCTTCAAGCATTTTTAAATGAGCCTGCAATTCGTCCTTCGTTTCAAAACACAGCCCGTAAATGCGCTGGAGTTGTGGATTGGTCTCCTTACCGCGCCAATAAGCCGCTGCAATTCTATGCAGTTTGAACGCGCCGATTTCCTTGGTGGAATCCGTATGCCCGCCTCGGCAAAGATCAATAAATTTTCGCTCCCCGTTCCGCGTCACATTTTCATAAAAAGACAGCGTTTTTCCCTCGCTTATAAATTCCTTGGCCAGCTCCACTTTGAACGGCTGTTTAATTTTCTCCAAAAACTCAATCACACGCTCCGGCTCTTCCTCATGACGCACAAAAGTCTGATCCTGATTGATGATTTTCTGCATTTTTCCCTGAAGGATTTCCAAGTCTTCGGGTATCAGCGGGCGAGGAAGCAAAAAGTCATAATAAAACCCATGCTCAATCACCGGTCCGATTCCGAGTTTTGCATCTGGAAACATCTCCAAAACGGCTTGCGCCAAAACGTGCGCCGCCGAGTGCCGCATGGCGTAAAGGCGATCTTTTAAGTCTTCGGCTTGTAGTTCTTTATCCATCACGCGTAGCCTAGCGTAGCGCAAATTGAAAGACAAGGGTACACTACCCCCAATGAAACTCAAATGGCTCAAACTCCAGCATTTTCGTAATTATGAGAACCTTGAGCTGACCCTGAATGAAGGAGTAACCGCCTTGGTGGGACTCAACGCGCAAGGAAAGACCAACCTTTTGGAAAGCATCGCCTTTCTGGCACTGGGAAAATCGTTTCGGGCGCCGCGCTCTTTGGACGCACTCAAATGGGATAGGCCGCACGGCCGCATAAAAGCCGGCATTGAAAGAAAAGGGAAATTGACCGAACTTGAAGTGTTTATGCAGCGCGACCCCGAGCTCAAAAAAATCAAAAAACAATCTCGCCTCACCAAACCAAAAAACTTTTTAGGCTCCTTTCGCGTCGTTTTATTCACGCCCGATCAACTCGAGCTGATTTCGGGAAGTCCGCAGGCCCGCCGCCAATTTTTGGATCGTCTGCTCATTCAAGTCGATTATGAATACACCGAAGCCCTCGGCAATTATCACAAAATTCTCAACCATCGCAACGCGCTTTTGAAATCGATTTGGGCTCGAAAATCGGAGGAATGGGAGCTGGACATTTGGGATGCTCGCTTGGCGACGGAGGCCCGAAAAATTTGGGAAAAACGCAGCGATTTCTTCAACTTTTTAAACGGCTCGCTCGCGGAGCAATACCAAAAACTTGCCGGAGCCGAAGAAATTTTAAGCCTGGAATCTCTCACTCATCAAGATCGCTACGAAGAAAGGCTTTTGGCCCATCGCGGAAGTGACATTCAAAGCGGTTCGACCTCCGTGGGACCGCATCGCGACGATTTCACGCTGTCTCTACACTCACCGAAGGTGAGGATTAAAAGAGAACTGGCCGAGTCCGGTTCGCGTGGAGAACAACGCAGTGCCGTTTTGGTACTGAAAATGGCGGAACTCCTTTTTATTGAAAACAAGACCGGCGAAAAGCCCATTCTCCTCCTCGATGATGTCTTTTCGGAACTCGACCTCAATCGCCAAAAAAAACTCATCGATTTGATTCGTCCCTACCAAAGTATCCTCACCACCACCTCCCTGGAACACTTGGAAAGCCTCAAAAACCTCACCGTTTACAACATTTCACAAGGGGAGATCCACACCAAATAACAGATTGCAGCCTTGTTGCTGGGCTGATTTTGTGTTATAATTATAAGATTAAATCATCCTCGCAATGAAGCTCCTCGTAACCATCCTGTTGGCCTGCGTTCCCGCGCTGATTTGGGGCTATATCTTTTATAAAAAAGACCCTGTTTACAGGCCTAAAGCCAAGCAAACTTTTCTACTTGGAATGCTCGCCGTGGTGCCCATTCTTTTTTACAAGTGGACATGGCAATACTTCCCCGAAATCAACATTTTCAATTACACCAATTCCTATCAAGCGGATGTTTTTGGCTTCACGCCTTACCTCTACCTTCCGCTCGGTTCTCTGCTCGCTTTCACTTTTGTGGGCGTGATTGAGGAATACATGAAACATCTCGTGGTCAAGAAAGCCGACCAAGGTTTTTTTCGAAACATTGACGATGCCATTGAATTTTCCATTATTTCCGCGCTGGGATTTTCTTTTGTGGAAAACATTCTTTATTTTTACTTTATTTGGACTTATCAAGGCTTCGACATTCTGCTCGTTTCCTTCATTTTCCGTTCGATTTTCTCAACATTCGCCCACGTTTTATTCTCCGGAATTTACGGATATTACTACGGAATCGCCTACTTCGCGGATCCTATTTGGTCCGAAGAAGTGCGCAAAAAACGCGGATTTTTCACGAACGCCATTCACACGATTTTTCACTTCAAACGCGACCGCATATTCGCCAACGAAAAAGTCACCGAAGGCTTGGCCATCGCGGTTGTGCTTCACGGAGCTTTCAATATCATGCTGGAAATGAATCTCACTTTCTTTATGATTCCTTTCCTCGTTTTTGGCTATTCCTTTCTCGATTACTTGTTCAAGCGCAAAGAAAACTTGAAGGCCTACGGCTACCTGGTGGGAGAGAAGTCTCCGGCACATGTCCATTTGCCGCTTTTGCAGATGAAGCGCCTTGCACGATCTGAAAAGTAGTGCTAAACTGTTCGGCATGTCTGCTTCAGTGATCAGAGTCAAAGGTGCGCGAATGCACAATTTAAAGAACATCGATGTGGAAATTCCACGCGAGAAGCTCACGGTAATCACCGGCCTTTCGGGCAGTGGAAAATCAACCTTGGCTTTTGACACCATTTATGCGGAAGGCCAACGCCGTTATGTGGAGTCCTTGTCGACCTACGCGCGCCAATTTTTGGGCGTCATGGAAAAACCCGACGTAGAATCCATTGAGGGACTTTCTCCGGCCATTTCCATCGATCAAAAAACAGCGCCTCGCAACCCTCGTTCCACGGTGGGAACCGTGACGGAAATTTACGATTACTTGCGTTTGCTCTTCGCGCGCGCGGGACTTCCGCACTGTCCAAAATGTATGAAACCCATTGTGCGCCAAACTTCCAGTCAAATTGTGGATCACATTTTGGCGATGGAAGAAGGAAGACGAATTTCACTCTTGGCTCCGGTCGTGCACGGCCACAAAGGCGAGCACGCCTTCGTTTTTGAAAAAATTAAGAAAGACGGTTTTGTGCGTGTGCGCGTGGACGGCGAAGTGCATTCCATTTTGGAGCTGCCCAAACTCGATAAAAACAAAAATCACGACATTGAAATTGTCGTCGATCGAGTCGCAGTGAAGCGGTTCAAAAAAGAATACAAAACCCTCAGCACCGGCGAAAAAGTGGAAGTGCCCAATCCCGATTTGACGCGTCTTTCCGACTCCGTGGAAATGTGCCTTCAACACGGCGAAGGCATCATGATGGTTTTGGACAATGAAACCGGCGAAATGCAGAAATTTTCGGAAAACTTTGCCTGTGACGATCATCCCGAAGTGAGCATTACCGAAATCGAGCCGCGCAATTTCTCGTTCAACAGTCCGCACGGGGCGTGTGAAGCTTGTCACGGACTCGGCACCAAGTTGGAACTCGACCCCGAGCTGATTATTCCGAACCGGAAGCTCAGTCTTTCCGAAGGAGCCATCTTGCCATGGTCCGCCACCAGCTCACATCTCACTTGGTACACGGCCATTTTGGAAGAAGTGGCGCACCGTCATGGTTTTTCCACCGACGATCCCATCGAAAAACTGAGCGAAGCTCAACTTAAGAAAGTCCTTTATGGAACGGGCGAAGAAAAATACACCATCAAAATGAGCTCAGGCGACGGCTTCTCAAAAGGAGAATTCCAAACCAAATTCGAAGGAGTGATTCCCAATTTGGAACGCCGCTTTTTGGAGACCGATTCCGATTACGTGCGAACCAAAATCGAACAATTCATGCGTGTTTTGCTCTGCCCGGAATGTGAAGGGAAACGCCTCAAGCCCGAAATGCTGGCCGTGACAATCAACGACAAATCGATTTCGGACGTGACGGCCTTTTCCATTTCCGACGCACGCACTTTTTTCGAGGAAATAAAGTTGTCTCACATGCAAAAAATGATTGCCGAACCGATTCTCCGCGAAGTGGGATCACGATTGAGTTTCTTAAATCATGTGGGAGTTTCCTACCTCACTTTGGATCGCGCGGCGAACACCCTTTCCGGCGGAGAAGCGCAACGCATTCGTTTGGCAACACAAATCGGTTCGCAACTGGTGGGAGTTCTGTACGTGCTGGACGAGCCATCCATCGGGCTGCATCAAAACGACAACGAGAAACTCATTCAAACTTTGCGCGCACTACGCGACATTGGCAATACAGTGATTGTGGTGGAACACGACATCGATACAATGCTATCCGCCGATTACATTTTGGACATCGGTCCCGGCGCCGGCAAGCATGGGGGGGAAGTGGTGGCCGCGGGAACGCCCAAAGAAGTGATGGCGAACAAACATTCCATAACGGGGCAGTACCTTTCCGGGAAGAAATCAATTCCCATTCCCAAAAAACGCCGCAAAGGCAACGGGCAGCACCTCACTGTTTTGGGAGCTGCCGAACACAACTTGCGCGATATTGACGCAAAATTTCCTCTTGGAACTTTTACCTGCATCACCGGGGTTTCGGGCAGTGGAAAATCCACCCTCATTAATGAAATTTTGGTGAAAAAAGTGGCCGCCGTCATCAACCGCAACAAAGCGATCGCCGGAGCGCACCGCGACATTCAAGGAATCGAGCACATTGATAAAATCATCAACATCGACCAATCGCCCATCGGGCGAACGCCGCGCAGCAATCCCGCAACCTACACCGGTGTCTTCACCGACATCCGCGATCTCTTCGCTCAAACGCCGGAAGCCCGCCTTCGCGGCTACAAAGCTGGACGTTTTTCTTTCAACGTGAAGGGTGGCCGTTGTGAAGTCTGTGAGGGAGACGGTCTCAAAAAAATCGAAATGCATTTTCTCCCCGACGTTTACGTCCCCTGTGAAGTGTGTAAAGGAAAACGCTACAACCGCGAAGCGCTCGAAATCACCTACCGCGGAAAAAATATCTCCGACGTGCTCGACATGACCGTGAGCGAATGTCTCGAATTTTTCGACGCCATCCCGAGCATCAAAACCAAACTTGAAACGCTCGTGAAAGTGGGACTCGGCTACATTCATCTCGGCCAATCGGCCACCACGTTGTCCGGAGGAGAGGCTCAGCGCATCAAACTTTCCACCGAACTTTCCAAACGTTCCACCGGAAAAACTCTTTATATTTTGGATGAGCCCACCACCGGTCTTCATTTCGACGACGTCAAAAAACTTGTGGAAGTTTTGCAACAACTTGTGGAAACCGGCAACACCGTAATTGTCATCGAACACAATCTCGACCTCATTAAATGCGCCGATCACGTCATCGACATGGGTCCCGACGGAGGAAACGCCGGAGGTTTGATCGTGGCCACGGGCACTCCCGAAGAAGTGGCAAAAGCGAAAAACTCCTACACGGGGAAGTGGCTCAAGAAAATGGGCTTATGATTTCAAAGACGCTTCATCGTTTTAAAACTCTGCCTTTGACCGCGCGCGCCATGGTCTATTTATTTTGGATTTACGAGTTTTCTCAAATCATCGTGAATCTTTTTTTGAATTTGTTTGTGTTCATGGAAACGAACTCGCTCATGGGTCTTGTGATTTACAATCTCACTTTTTTTCTCGCTATTTTTCTTGGTTTCGTGGTCTGGGGATTTTTCATGTCTCGCCGCCAAATTTCGCTCAAAAATAATTATTTCCGTTCCTTTGTCGTTTACGTTGTTTCCTTTCTCACGCTCATATTGTTCCACCCATTCCGCGAAGCGGGGGTTCCAGCTCTGTTCTTGCTCCTTCTTTTTGCGGGTTTAAACGGCATCGGGCTCGGCATGTTTTGGGTGGGCGTGCACGCCTACGAAATGGTGACCACCGATTCCGGCAATCGTGATTTTTATTCCTCCATGGTCAGTGCCGGTGGGCAAGTGCTGGGTATTTTAGCACCGCTTTTGGCCACGCTCAGTTTTTTTCTTTCCGAAAAAATTCTTCACATCGAAACCTTTCAAATTTTATTTTTGGCATTGCCCTTCGTTTATCTTTTTGCGCTCCCTTTTGTTTTCCGTCTGCCCGATTTCACGCCTCCGAAAATCACTTATCTCGAGCTCAAACGTCTCTTCACTTCCAAAGATCTCGGTCCCGTTCGAAACTACATTTTTTCCACCTCGCTGCCGTGGGGAATCCGCGTGGTCATGATGCCCACCATCATTCTTTTTTCTTTGAAAACGGTCATCAACGTGGGACTTTTCCAAACCTTGGCCGGAATTTTATCGGTCTTGGTGATTATTTTTCTCTCGCACGAACGGCACGAAGGCAATCGCATGAAAATTTTGGGCTTTGCCACCCTCCTCCTTCTTGTGGATTTGGGCATTTTGAGTTTTTGGCAACAAACGCCCTACGCTTATGTGCTCTACACGCTTCTTTTGGTGATGGCTAAACCTGTTCACCGTGTTTCCCAACACGTTCTCGACCTCCATTCCATGGAACTTCTGCGCGATGAAAACAAAGATTTTTACGCCGGAATGCTCTACCGCGATTGCATCATTACGGCCGGCCGCTTCGCTTCCATTATTGCGGTGGGGATTCTCGTCTTCTTCCTCGAGGAAACGCTGGCCATCCAAATTTGCATCGGCCTTTCAGCTCTCTCCTACTTTTGGGATTACTGGACCGCCAAACGTATGCTCCGATTAAACTAGATTAAACAAAACTAAGTCTTTTTATTAAAAACTCACAAAACTATTGCAAAGCTTCATATAACGATATAAAGTATTACCAAATTAAATAAGATTAAATGGTAATGAGGCTGCTGACTCCGGGAGAAGTCGCTGAAGCCCTGCAGCTCCACCACTTGACCATATTGAAATTCATCCGCAGCAAAAAACTCAAAAGTGTGAAATTCGGCCGAGTCTACCGAATTAAAGAAGAAGACCTCGAAGATTTCCTCAAAAGCCAACTCAATTAATCCACGCCCATGCTCTTCAATTGCTTCTCTTGCGGCAAACTCATTTCCCTCAAAAAGGACCTTTGTCCTTATTGCATGGTCGACTTGAATACCGCCCGCAGCAGCGTTGAGCAAGAAGTGAAAATAAAGCCCATGCTCAAAAAGAAGCACACGTTTTTCTCTTTGCTTTCCCGATAGGGCTCAGTTGCACTGTTTATCATAAATCTTCCCGACACTCGTTAAAATGTTCGGAAGGTCTTTGGCGTTGCTTTCTTCCAAAACGAGGTTGAGCTGATGCAAGACTCCTTGCATGTCCGTGGCGGCCACCGCGCCGCCGAAACCGTACATCATTTTGTATTTCGCCATGCGATCGGCGCCGCTTTGCTCGATTTCGTACAGCCGTTCGCCCATGCCCAAATCTTCCAAGAAACTCCAAACCGAGGGAGGCACGTCGGAGTTGGCAATAGTCTCCGCGATGGTGGCGGGCGCTTCAATTTCGGCCTTTTCTTTATTACCGGCATTTTTCACATACTCATAAGCTTCCAAGACGCTTTTCCCGAAGGAACTCATGTCTTCGTCCACGTCCACATCGGTCTCGGGGCTTACAATTTCTTTAAACGATTTGGTTTTGGGCTGATCAATATCAATGCTCAGACTGGAAAGAGTATCCACAAAATCCGTCCACGTTTCCGTGAGTTCGGCCCAGGGGCCTTCTTCACAATTGTTGTAGTTCGCAATACGGTCATCATACTGCGCGCTCCAATTTGTAAAGTATTCTTCAAAGGTGTCTTCGGAGATCCAAGATTCTTCCGTCACAAAAACCGCTTTCATTTTTTCTTTGAGGCGTTTCAAAAGTTCCGGCTTCAATTCATCGTATTCCTTCGCGTCTTTTTTATTGATCACTCCGGACTTGGAGGGTTGCGCGTTGCGGATGAAATACTGCTCCATCAAAATCTCGCGGAACTGTGATTTGTATTCGGTTAAGCTGTCGCAATTGTAAGCCGCGCTGCGAAAAGCCGCCTTGAGCTCGTCCAACTCTTCGTCCAGTTTCATAATGTCGTTCAGTTGGCACAAGGGAAGCGTGAAAGCGTCTTTTATTCCTTGATTGCGAGTCTCCTCATTGCGAACCGTGGCGATAAACGCGTAGTATTCTCCGCCGCAAGTGTTCACGTCCAAGGTTTCCACCGCCTGCACGGCCCAAGGGACAAAAAGCCCAATGGAAAACAACAAACCGTAGCCGAAAAATTTCAATTTTTTCATGTGCAATAAGGTTTAACAATGAGTTCGGGCAAAGGAGCATTTTCATTTTCATAGGTGTCTTTCAAACCAGTTTGAAAATTCTTAAACTGAATCAACATCGAGTAAAATTCGGCGGAAACTTGCGCGTAAAGATCACTGGCCGGTTTGGCCTGCGCATTGTAAATGAATTCTTCGTAAACGGAGTCTATTTCCACCTCAATTTGCTCGGCAGCGTCCTGACATTGGGTCAAAAGTTCGTCGGCGGGACGAGAGAAGTCTCCCGTGTCGTTCAAACTCAGAATAGCTTTGCACACTTTGTCGCCCAGCGTGTCACCCAAAATTGTTTTTTGCTGTCCCCCGA
>MFXB01000038.1 GCA_001787475.1 Candidatus Peregrinibacteria bacterium RIFCSPLOWO2_01_FULL_48_20 | reverse complement strand
ATGAGTTTTTCAGGGTCTTTTACAAAGGCCTGCGTGAGCAAGGCGGATTCTTCACGGAATTTCTTTTCTTTGCCGGCCATGATTTTTTCCCAGATCTGTTCGGGCTTGCCTTCGGTTTTGAGTTGTTCTTTCCAAATTTCTTTTTCTTTGGCTATGAGGTCGGCGCTCACTTCGTTGGGGGAAATGTTCATGGGGTTCATAGCGGCAATGTGCATGGCCAAATCCTTCACCATTTCATCTTCACCGCCGGAAGTGGAGATCATAACGCCAATGCGGTTGTTCAAGTGAACATACTTACCGAGTTTTTTAGCGGAGACCACTTTTTTATCCTTAACGGCGATTTTTTCACCCAATTGAATGTTGAGATCGGCAATTTCTTTGCTGAGGTCTGCATCTTCTCCTTCCGCGAGCAGCTTCTCAGCAAGCTGTTCGGCTTTTTTGATGAAGTCCGCATTTTTGGCTACAAAATCCGTTTCGCACGCCAAAGCGATCATTGCGGCTTTGTTGTCTTTTTGGACGATGGCAATCACTCCGTTGGCGGTCATCCGATCGGCGCGTTCCGCCGCTTTCGTTTCACCTTTTTTTCGGAGAACTTCAATGGCCTTTTCTTCGTCGCCGCCGGCTTCTTCGAGTGCGTTTTTACACGCGGTCATGGAAACTCCGGTACGTTCACGTAAACTTTTGATTTGATCGAGAGAGACAGGCATTTTTAAGGAAGAATTAAATGTTAAGGGGTGCTGAGGGGGGCTCCGGAGTAGCTGGAGCTGCGGGGGTTGGGACAGGAGCAACTACACCTGTCGGTGCAGTGGGTGTAACAGGTTCGACGTGTTCAACATGTTCAACGGGGGCTGCGGGTTCCGGTGTGGGTGTAGGAGTGGGGTCAGGAGCCTGGACGGGAGCAACTGCACCTGTCGGCGCAGTAGGTGCAGGTCCTTTGTGGAACCATTTTTCCAAAGGCAACTTTTGTCCGATTTGCGTCAAGACGGGAATGGGGGTTTGTTTCCCTTCCCAAGAACCTTTCACAATTCCGAAGTAAACCACCATCACGAAAAGCACCAAGTAGACCAAATTCATCACCATGGATAAAATTCCTGCCAAACCTGGAATAATGCTCCAAAGGATTTGGAAAACAATGTTGAGGCCGATCGCTACAAGCAGGTAAGCGGCGGCATTTTTGGAATGCCAAACGAAGAAAGGCTTATCTCCCTTGGTCATCATGGTGTAAATAAAGGCGATTGGGATCAAGTACGTTATAACGAGCAAGATCGATTTTGCATTGGGATCAACAGGTCCGGACGAGATGGGGGTAGGGGCTGTAGCTGGAGCTGGACTAACTGTAGCTGGCGCTACAGTAGGCGCAGTGGTTTGCATGGAGTCTGCCATATTGCGTGGTTTAAAGGTTAAACTGAAATTTAAAATTATTTCTTCGCCTTTTTCACGCCGTTTTGAACGGCCATGGAAAGGTTTGAAAGAAGGAATTGAATGGATTTGATGGCGTCGTCGTTCGCTGGAATCACATACGCGATTCCATCGGGATCGGCGTTGGAGTCCACAATGGCCACCACGGTGGTTTTCACTTTAATGGCTTCTTGAACGGCAATTCGATCGCGCACGCAGTCCAAGACGAAAACGATGTCGGGGACTCGTTCCAATGAGGCGACTCCTCCCAAGGCTTTTTCGAGTTTTTCAATCTGTTTATTGAGCTCGGAAGCCTCCTTTTTTGTGTATTTTTCAAATTCGCCCGTTTCTTTTTGAGCTTTCAAATCCAAAAGGTATTTCACTCGGGAACGGATGGTTTTGAAATTTGTGAGCAAACCCGGAATCCATTTGGAAATAACATAAGGCATGCCGCACTTTTCCGCTTCTTCCTTAAGGAGACGGGTTGCTTGCGGTTTTGTGCTCACAAAAAGCACCGTCTTTCCTTGAGCCGTGGCGGCTTCCAAGAATTCCATGGCTGAAGTCAGACCTTGGTAGGTTTTATTCAGATCAAAAATATGCACCCCATTCCTCTTTTCGTAGAGGTAGGGAGCCATCTTAGGGTTCCACTTTGCGGTTCGATGCCCAAAGTGTACGGCATTCGCGAGCATTTCTCGCATTACGGTTTTCTGATCACTCATTATCCTTAGGGTTATTGCCGAGATCCGTCGTTTTCTGGTTAGACCACATACCTTTTGTGTAGGCTGCACTTCGTGCAGTGGCAGGAAGCAGAATCGGGAACTCAACTTAAAATAAAACAGGGCAATTATACGGATCTTCCTTGAAAAGACAATGCAAAAGTGCTATACTGTACAGATAAATTTAAGAACCGTATGGATCAGCACCCTCAACAATTCGAACAAACCGTGGCTGAGGCGCAAGCTCAAGTGGGTCAACCGGTGCTTATTCCACTGGATGAACAGCCTACGCAAATTTCCATTACCATGCCCACACAAGCGTACTTTCAATCCGGAATCCGTGATTTTGTGGTCAATCTGACCAAGAATATGACCGGCTTTTCCCAGCAATGGGCTTTTCGCTTTCAAGCGGTAGTGGATGAGCTTTGTAACAACGCCATCGAGCACGGAAGCGCCGTGGGCCAAAACATTAAAGTGGCCATGATCAGTACCAAAAATAAATCCTTGGAAGTGATTGTGGAAGACACCGGAACTGGAAAAGAAAAAATAAGCGCTCAGCAGATGGCGGCACTTTTACAGGAACGAAAACAAATGGTGACCGCTCAGTACCTTGGATTTCGGGGTCGCGGTCTTCCCAAAATTGTGGGAGAATGGACCGACGAGATCATTTTCGAAGATGTCCCCGGCGGGGGAATCCGAGTAAAAGTAAAAAAATATTTACGAAAGGAAGAAGACCAGGTACTATCAGCACCGAAAAAAGACCCCACTCATTTAGTACTCCAATAATCACGCCTATGACGCCCGTCCAAATCACCATTGAAGATGTCTCCGGAGCTCCCGCAGGAAAGGTCGTAAAACTGATTCACATTGTGGGGCAGTTGGATGAAAGCAATGTCGACGAGCAAGCCAAGAGTATTTATCAAGTGATTGAGACCAATCCTCAAGGGCTCAGTTTGGTCTTTGATGTCACCGGACTTGAATACATGAACAGTAAGTCCATCGGTTACTTGACCGATTGGTACAGCAAAGTTTCCGCTGCGGGCGGAAAGGTGGTTTTGGCTTCTCCTCGTGAAAATATTCTCGATATTCTTCAAGTGGTGGGTCTCACGCAACTCGTGAATGCCTATCCGAGCCTTGACGAAGCTAAAGCGGCTGTGATGCAATAGCGGCGTGCTTGATTCTCTAAAAATCGCCATTG
Source organism: Candidatus Peregrinibacteria bacterium RIFCSPLOWO2_01_FULL_48_20 (assembly GCA_001787475.1). Classification (GTDB taxonomy): domain Bacteria; phylum Patescibacteriota; class Gracilibacteria; order UBA1369; family 2-02-FULL-48-14; genus 2-02-FULL-48-14. The sequence goes on along the minus strand of MFXB01000038.1, from coordinate 3,972 downwards.
TCTGTGATTGGTTAACGGTTTTTGCCGGTGGGGAAAGGGTGATTTACGAAATGCACCAACTTTTTCCAAGAGCACCCATTTATACGACTCTTTATAATAAGAAGAAATGTCCCGAGTTTGCTCAGGCGGATGTGCGTCAGTCGTGGCTTCGCTTCATTCCGGGAGCCAAATGGGCGCACCGTCTGTTTTTGCCCTTCATGCCTCTTGTTTTTGAACGTTTGGATTTAAGCGAGTACGATTTGGTTCTGTCTTCCAGTCACTCGGCGGCCAAGGGAATTCTGACGCAACCGGGGACTTTACATGTGACGTATTGTCATTCGCCCATGCGCTATGTGTGGGACCATTCTCACAGTTACCAAAATCAATTCCGGTCTTTTTTGCCTTTGCAGATTTTGTATAAACCTTTGCTGCATCGCATTCGACTTTGGGACCGCCTTGCGGCCGAGCGGGTGGATCGCTACCTGACTAATTCCAAGTATGTGGCGGCACGTATACAAAAATACTATCACCGTGAAAGTGAGCTTATTGCGCCTCCGGTGGATTTGAGTTTTTTTGTACCCGACGCAGAAGCGCAGCGGATGCGTACTACAAAAAAGATGGCGTATTTGGCCGTGGGCCGACTGATTCCTTACAAACGTTTCGATTTGGCAGTGAAGGCTTGCAAAAAACTGAAACGTCCTTTGCATATTGTTGGGGAAGGGCCGGAATTGGGACGATTGAAAAAGCTTGCCGGTAAGGATGTTGTTTTTTTGGGGAAAATCAGCGATGAAGATTTGAGAAAAGAATATCAAAAAGCGAAAGCTTTGGTTTTCCCTCAGCTTGAGGATTTTGGAATCGTTCCCCTGGAGGCCATGGCGTGCGGTACACCGGTGATCGCTTACGGGAAAGGAGGTGCGCTCGAGACGGTGAAAGAAAATATTTCCGGATTGTTTTTTGATGAGCAAACGGAGGATTCGCTTGTGAAGGCCATTCAAAAATTTGAGAAGAAAAAATGGGACGAAGAAAAAATAAGCGACAGCGTTTCGGAGTTTTCTTCCGCGCGTTTTCGCAGTGCGCTCCGTCACTTTTTGGAGAATGCTTGGAAAGAACATCGAGAGGTGTTAGGCTGAGGTTATGAAGCTTCCGAAACTGCATTTAGGTCTTATTGGAGCGATAACATTGTTGACGCTTGCTGGATCTTTTATTTGGGTGAGTAGTTTGGAGGAGCCGAGTGACTCGGCGGTGGCTTTTGTCAGCATAGGTTTGGATCAGGCGACTTTGAGTGCGGAAGTTTCTCCCTATGAAATTTTGCGCGCCAACGAACATTTTTCCGATATTGTTTTGGGATGGACGGTGGAACCCGGTTTTGCCGATGAGTTTGATTTTTCCTTCACTGGGCAGAGGCAAGAAAAACAAAATCTCATTTTTACCGTTGATGGCGCTTCAAACATTGACCCCGCTCAAGAATTGGTTTCGCTGATTTCTTCCCGTTTGGCGGAATACAACGAAGTCGCGCATTCCACTTATAAAGTGGCTTTGGCAGAGATTTCCATGGTAGAAGGTGAACGTGCGGAGTCCCGTTTGGTGTTAGGGGCAACTTTGCTCGCTTTTCTTCTCTCCTTATGCGTCTCGCTATTGATCTCCGGCCACTTTTGGAACCCTACGAAAGCGGGGTAACGTGCTATACGAAGTCCATGGTAAAGGAACTTTTGAAAAAGAAAGATCTCGAACTGGATCTTTACTATCAAGCGCGAAGTCGATGCGAAGCCATCCATAGCGTTTTCCCGACGGTTCGGCATCTTCCCCTTTCGAATACGCGTTTTCATTTACGCTCACTTTTTGGGTTTCCAACCTTACCCGATTTTTATTTTCTTCAAAAACCGGATCTTATTTGGATTCCGGACCGTCGTCCTTTTTATAAATCGGATATTCCTCTCGTCATGACCCTTCACGATCGTGTGCCGGAATTTTATCGGTCCACACTTTCTTTAAAAGGCCGCCTTTGGCATTCTTTATTTCCTCTGAGGCGCTTGCTCCAATTGTGTTCGGGGATTTTGGTACCCACTTTTACCGTTGGGGAAACCTTGCGAAGCAAACTTCCGAAAGAAGTGACGTACGCGGGAGCAAGGCTCAGTAAAAATCAAGAAATTCCCGAGCGCGCGCGGTCATTGTTAAAAGCTCCTTTTTTTCTGATGATCAGTCCTTCGGATCCTCGGAAGCGCCTTCATTGGTTCTTTCAAATGGCGGAGCGTTTTCCAAAAGCTCACTTTGCCGTGATCGGTCTGAAACCCAAAGAGTCGCGTTTTGCCACACCCCGCTTAGCGGGGCTTAAAAAAAGAGCGAACATATTTTTATATCCAGAAGTTTCCGATGAAGAGAAGTCGTGGTTTTTGCATCACGCGCGAGCTTTGCTCGCGCTGAGTCGATACGAAGGCTTTGATCTTCCCGTTTTGGAGGCCGTGAAAGCCAGATGTCCAGTTATTATGAGCGGCATTTCCGTACATCACGAACTTTATAAAACCTCCGCTGCGTTTGTGAATACTCTTCAAGAATTGGAAGTCGCGCTTTATCGCGCACTCGAAGGAACTGTTCAAGTGCCCGTTCCGCGTGGACTTTATAGTTGGGCAAAAGCGGCGGATCGTGCTTTATTTTTCTTTCTCCGCGTACTCGCGAACAAAAATCGAAAGAGTGGTGGCCACGGGAATGGCCATAATCATCCCCACAACGCCCAGGGTCTCCAGCCCGATGAGCATGGAAGGAATAATGACGATGGGACTGAGACCCACGGCACGGCGCATCACAAGCGGAACAAGAATGTTTCCTTCAATTTGTTGAAGTAAAATAATTAGACCGAGCACCCAAATGGCCAGCCAAGGCGACTCGTTGAAACCCACTAGAATCGCCGGAACTCCGGCGGCAATCGGACCGATCACGGGAAGTAGTTCCGCAATGCCGGTCATCATGGCAAGCGTAAGCGCGTTATCAATTCCCAAAATGAGCAAACCGATGAGGCTGAGTGTGAACATCAAACACATCAGCACCACTTGACCTCGGAGCCAATACCCGATTTTTTCTTGGATGGTTTGAATTTTTTCGACAATGTAACCGCCATGGCGTGAAGGGAACAGCGACACAAAAAAGCTTCGTACGTCTTTTTCGTTCACCACCATGAAGAAGGTTAAAATGAGAACGAGGAAGAAATTGAGGACACCGCTGAATATCGATTTAATGGCTCCGAAGGTATTGTCGGCAAAAGAGTCGAGTTGCTTGGCGAATCCTTCCAAGGAGTTTTTTAACTGGTCGATAAGGGCTTGTTTATCGATGCCGCTCAAAAGACTGTTGAGGCTTTCTTGAAGACTTTCGGCGAAAGGAAGGTCAATGTTTCCGGAGGTGACTTTATTCACCAAGTTGGTCAAACTGCGTGCCAACTCGTACAGTTGAGTGACCACCAAAGGAATGAGCTGCGAAATAAAGAATCCCAGAATGAAAATTAAAATGAGGAAAATAAAAATCACACTGATCGCTCGAGGGATTTTTCGTTTTTCCAAACTGCGTACGGTTGGGTTGAGAGCCGCGGAAAACAGCAGTGAAATAAAGAAAATTAAAATCACTCTTCCGATTTCTTCCAAAAAATGACTGAGCGCAATGAGAGCAATCACCACCAAGGTGGCCTTTGCCGTACTGATCAAAGAAAAATGAACAAGGAACTCTTGTTTTTTCTCTTTTTGAGGTTTTTCTTCCAATCGATCTTCCAACTTTTCCTTGTCTTTTCGAGCTTGTTCCTTCAGCTTATGCAGGGTTTCACGAAGATGCCTGATGTTTTCAGTGGTGCCTTGGATGAATTTACTGAATCGTTCGGACATAATGGAGTCGCTTCGCGACGGTTTTTCTGTAGCTCAGCTTCGCTGAGTTTCAGGCGGTTAGGAGTAAAAGCAGCACGTTTACCAGTACCCAAGAAGACAAAGCCAAAACAAAACCTCCCAGCGCGTACTT
>MFXB01000037.1 GCA_001787475.1 Candidatus Peregrinibacteria bacterium RIFCSPLOWO2_01_FULL_48_20 | reverse complement strand
AGGTAAAAGCAGAGGGATTCTACACGTCAAAGTAGACAAACGCAAGGGGAATTTTACGTTTGCTTAACCCCTTTCTTATTAGGTATATTAGCCAGCGCTATGGCTTTCCTCAAAACGCTCAAAAAATTGCAGAAAAACAAGAAGATTCCCAAATGGGTGACTCGGCAACGGGTTCAGGGGATGCTCATTTTGGCTTTGGCGCTACTTTTGCTTTTTCAGATTGGACAGGTTTCGGAGCTTCAGGAAAAAGTCGAAAAAATGGATGTTTTGGAGGAGACCAGCACGAATGTGCTGCAGGAGTGGAGTGAAGGAAAGGATTTTCTTACCAACTTTGGCGGCGATCTGAACGAGATCCGGAAGTTTTTGTTGCTTCCCACCAAAGACTATGACTTTGGAGATATGGTCGAAGTGGATTTGGCCGAAGAAGAAGAAGATTTGAACACCTTATTCTTCACTTATGTGGAGAAGCTTGGGGAGTACGAAGAAAATCAAGCGCGGTACGACGGTAATTTGGCTGCATTTCAAGCGGCTTTAGCGGAGGGATTTTGGACGGAGAACGGACTCGGCGTGAACGGCGCTGGAAATTTCGGAGATGAGGCCGTCGATTTTAGTTTTGTGGATGCCTCGGGCTTGGAATTGTTCAAGGTATCACTGGGCTATGACGGTTTGTTTGCAGTGGACACTTACGACGGTAAGCTTGATCTGCTCGACAAAAAATCCGCAGGGAAAGTGGTGACGGATTTGAAAAGTTTTGTCCAAGGCGATTTTGTCGCTTTGAAAGAGAGGATTGCGCGCATCAACGCCAATCGGACTTTTTTGAGCGGCATTTTGGCGTCCGCAATGGTTCAAGATGCACTTACTCAAGAAGCTTTGACGGTTGGAACCGAGTTGGAATCGAATCGGTATTACTATCAAATTCTAAATAGCGATCACTCGCCGGTGGCGGAACTGGCTATATTTAAGGAAGATGGGAATATGATTCTTAAATTAGAAAAACCGGTTACCGGTGCTCAGGATTTTTTTGATTTAAATGGGATGGATGCTGAATCTGTTTTGGTTTCGGCCATTCTTGATGGGGTGGACTCACGCAGTGACAGACAAATACGAGTGGAAGAAAATCGGGCGGAAGTTGAAAATATTTTTAACGATACCGCATTTAAGGCGGTGCTTGGCGAACTCGGACTCACGTTTGGGATTGTTACGGAAACCGATGCACGCATTTCATGGCCGCTCATGAATGCGGAAGGGGCAATCTTGCGAGTTATTTTTATTGATAAAGCAACGGGCGAAGTGAACGCTACACATCCGGATGGACAAGATTCGCAAACTCTTTCTATGGCCGTGAAGGCTTTCGAGTGGATGGGTAAAAAAAAACTTTCGACCCCTCACTTAACTTAGCGTCATCAGATTTGGAATTGGTGGACGAGCCCGGCAATTTCAATATTCTTGTGATGGGCAAACACGGATCCAACGTGGACACGATGATTTTCACAAACATCAATTCGGAGACGCGGGAAGTCACCATGCTCAGCATTCCGCGCGATCTTTTTTACAAGGGACGAAAAATCAATAGTGTGTACGCGGAGTATGGTATTGAGGAGCAAGTGCGGTGGGTGGAGGACATCGTGGGTTATAAAATTCACAATTACATTTTGATTGATATGTATGTTTTTCGCGACATCGTGGATTTGATGGGCGGAGTGGACATCACGCTTGAGGAGGATTTGGTGGATCCCACGTATAAAACGTGTGATGAGGACGGATGTTCCACTTTGTACTATGCGGCGGGGGAGCACCATTTGAACGGAACCGAAGCGCTGCGCATTGCTCGTTCAAGGCACACCACGTCGGATTACTCCCGCGCCGAGCGGCAACAGCTCATTTTGGAAGGCATAAAAAAGAAGGCCATGGGTCTTGGGATTGGGGATGCCGATACGCTTTTATCTTTGATTTCGACCGTATTGGAATCGACGGAAACCGACATCGACACCGATGATGCCATTCGTTATTACTTCCGTTATCAAAATTTTGAGCTGAATCGCGGTTATGTTTTAAGCTCGGCGAATGTTTTGGACGCGGTGCCGGTTGCGGTGGCTTACATTACTTCCCATCCCATCAAAACCTGTCTCGACGAGACAAAGCCCGAAACGTGTACCGACAGTTTTGCCATCGACACGCTTATGCCCGCCGGTGGGAATTGGGGACTGATTCGGGATTATGTGGCGCAGATATTGGCGGGAGAATGATTAAAGTTTGATTTTTTCTTGATTGAAACGGGGAAAACGGACATTAAATACTTTTCATTACAAAAACCTGAATTTTTTGTGCAAAACTTTTGAATCTGCAAAATCACCGATGTCGGTGAAAGTTAATCTAAAAAACCTTCTATAATCGTACTTTGCTTTAACTCAGATAAACCTGCAGAGCCATACAATTAGGAAAAACTATCAGATTGAGAATCCACCATGCAGGGTAGAAAACTTTTGCCGTAGGAGTGATCCAAAAGTATTTTTGCGAAAGTAAAAACCCCGCGGTCATCAGCAATGGATCGCTAATGAATCGGTTGGCCCAGTGTTCTACTCCCGCAAACCAATACGTGACGCGGTTTATTCCGAGGACGCCCAACTCAAGGTTCCATTCGATGGCTTCCCATAAGTAGGCTAAAAGTAAAAGGAAAAAGATTTTTTTTAGTAAACTTTGTTTTGGACCGATGGTGAGCATTAAGACTCCAAAAGTCGCACCCGAGAAAAAATGTTCAAAACTCCAAACATCAAAAAGGGCTATTGTTTTTAATCCCCAAAGTTCCATCAGTGGAGGGGTATTTCACCCGGGCGAAGGGTCAGCACTTCGTTGCCGTGTTTGGTGATGAGGAGGGTGTGTTCGTGTTGGATGGCGAGGGAACCGTCGCGCGTAACGATGGTCCAGTCGTCGTCGAGAGTTTCGATGTCGGGGCGGCCCATACAAATGATGGGTTCGATGGCGATGCACATGCCTTCGAAAAGTTCTTCGCCGTCACCCGGCTCGCCGTAATTTAAAATGTAGGGTGGTTCGTGCAGGGTGTGGCCGATGCCGTGGCCGGTGAGTTCTTCAATGATGCTGAAACCGGCGTCTTCGACGAGCGTTTGAATGGCGTGGCCAATGTCGCCCACGTGATTTCCCGCCTTGGCCTGAGCCACGCCTTTCCATAATGCGGCGATGCAGATGTCCACAAGGCGCTGTGCTTCGGGCGCGGTTTCCCGGCCCACCACAGCCGCTACGGCGGAATCGGTGTTCATGCCGTCCACCATTACTCCGCAGTCGATGGAAAGAATGTCGCCTTTTTGCATGGAGATTTTATTCGGGATGGAATGCACCACTTCATCGTTCACGGCGGTGCAAAGAATATTCGGGTAGCCTTTAAACCCTTTGAAGCCGGGCTCCACTTGGTATTGTTTAAAAAGTTCCTCCGCTTTTATTTCCAGGTCCATGGTGCTCATGCCGGGCTCCAAGTATTTTTCCAGTGCCGCCAAGATGAGTCCCAAAAATTTTCCGGACACGCGCATCGATTCAATTTCTTTTCCTGTTTTTGGAGTTACTTTTCCTCGCATGAAAAATAAGGATTAAGAGTTTCCACAATGTCCTTTGTCACCCCTTCAATGCCTTGCTCTCCGTTCACGGTGAGCATTTTACCGCGGGCTTTATAGGCATTAATAACGGGCAGGGTTTTTTGGAGGAAAGTGTCGAGGCGTGTGCGAATGGCATCGGGAGTATCATCGTGGCGAGTAGTGAGCTCTCCGCCGCAATTTTCACAAGTGGCTTTAGTGTAGAAAGAGGGGAAAACACTTTTGCATTTTGAACAAATGCGGCGCGTGGTGAGACGCTTCAAGGCTTCTTTTTCACTGAGTTCAATGAGCAGTCCCATGAAATCGCGATTTTCGCCAGCCATGAGTTTATCAAACAATTTTTGTTGATCGTCCGAACGTGGGATTCCGTCAAAAAGTGCAGAGGCGCCTTCCGGCAGATGATGCAAAAAGTCGGCGATTATTTCCATGACCACTTCGCTGGGGACAAGGTTACCCGCATTAAGAATGGATTTTACTTTTCGTCCGAGGTCACTGTCTTCATCGGCTAAACGGCGAAGCTGTGCGCCGGTTTCAAAAATAGTAAGTCCGCAACGCTCAGCAATGAATTTACTTTGTGTTCCTTTGCCGGAGCCTTGCATTCCGAATAAAACGAGATCCATTTTAGCCTTTGTAAAAACGCTCGTAGTGATGCGTGAGCAACTGAGCGTTAACTTGACGAATGAGTTCCAAGACCACACCCACAACAATGATCACTCCGGCGCCGCTTATCACGGAGGGCACGCCACCCATGGAAAGTCCCGCGAACATCAGTTGAAGCACAATGGGCAGTACGGCGACAAGGGCGATCATGCTTCCTCCGAAAAGATTCATACGGTTGGAAACTTTTGCCAAATATTCGGAAGTTTCTTTTCCCGGGCGAAGTCCGGCCACAAAGCCGCCGCGCTTTTGAATATTGTCCGCAATTTGATCGGGATTAAACACAATGCTCACGTAGAAGTACGTGAATGCGATGACCAAAAGGAAATACACAATGATGTAGGTCCAGCTTTGAGAGTTGAATTGCGAGGTTGTGAATCGTCCGATGGATTTTACCCATTCCGAATCCGCATAGAGCAGGAACTGCCCGATGATGGAGGGAAAGGTCACAAGGGAAACGGCAAAGATGATTGGGATCATTCCGGCCTGGTTCACACGAATCGGGAGAAAAGATTGCTGCGCTTTGGCACGTCCGCGTTGACCGGCGTAAGTCACCGGAATACGGCGTTGTCCTTCCGTAAACATCACCACAACGAGAGTGAAAAGCAGGGCGAACAAAAGCATGGCCACCATGGGTAAGAGACGCTCCGGTTCGGTTTGAGCCAGTTTTAAAGTGGGTCCGATAACGGTGGGCATGGCAGCCACAATTCCCGCGAAAATCAAAACGGAGGTTCCGTTTCCAATCCCTTTTTCGGTCATCACTTCGCCGAGCCACATGAGCACCACCGTTCCGGCGGAAATCACGAACATGATGGGGAGTATGGTCAAGGGATCACTAATGTTTTCAATAATCGGCACTTGCGCTTGTGAATTCAAAAGCGTGATCATTCCGTAGGATTGGAGGAACGCAAGAGGGAAGGTGAGCCAGCGCGTCCAACGATTCAGACGTTTGCGGCCTTGTTCTCCTTCTTTTGAAATTTCTTCAAGGCGAGGCACAATAACGGTCAAAAGTTGCACAATAATGGAGGCGTTGATGTAAGGGGAGAGTCCCATCAGCACAATGGAAAAATTCTCAGCGCTTCCTCCCGTGAGGAGACTGAACGCACCGAGCAAGGAGTTCTTATCGAAAACATACTGAAGAGCCTCTTTGTTGACCTCAGGAATCGTGATATGGGTCATGAATCGATAAACCGCAATGATCGCAAGCGTAAAAAGAATTTTTTTACGGAGATCCTTGGAGTGCCAAATTTGCTGTAAGACTTTGAACACGTGGATAGTATAAAGAAGTTAAAGAGATTCTTTAAGCTCATTTTTAGGCTCACCTTCGGTGAGTGCACTTCGTTTCGCGTGTTCAAGCAATTTCAATTCGCCACCCGCACTTTCCACTTTCTTTTTGGCGGTTTCGGAAGCTTTGTGAACGATGATGGTCAATTTCAATTTGAGTTCGCCGGTTCCCAGAAGTTTAATTTTTCCTTTTCGCGTCACCACTCTTTTTTCATGGAGTGTTTTTTCATTCACGGTGTCTCCTTCCGCAAAAACATCAAGTTGTTCCAAGTTAACGGTTTGATAAATTTCTTTGGTGAAATTTTTGAAGCCCTTCAATTTCGGCATTCGGCGTACGAGAGGAGTTTGTCCTCCTTCGAAAGCACCTCGATATCCGGAGCCCGTGCGGGATCCTTGTCCTTTGATTCCTCGTCCGGAGAAATTTCCTCCATGTTGTCCGCGTCCGCGTCTTTTCTTGGAAGTCGTGCTACCGGGAGTTGGTTTTAAAGTATTTTGCTGCATAATTATTCGGATTTATTAGGAGTATCACTTTTCGCTTCGGCGTGCGCTACGCGTGGCTCCAGCCTTTTATCGGCATCCACCATTTTCTTGGCTTCGGACCTTGCCATCTTCTTTACTTCGGGAGCACTGCGTCCTTCCGCGGCTTCATCTTCCGGCTTTTCTTTCTTCTCTTTTACGCGATCCGTTTCCATGTCGGAACGTTCGCGCAGCATAGTAAGGGCTTCGTAAGTGGCTTTTGCCGTATTGATTTTGTTGTTGGCTCCCAAAGACTTGGAAAGCACATTGCGAATTCCCACGAGTTCCATGATTTGGCGCACCGCACCTCCGGCAATAATTCCGGTTCCCATGCTGGCGGGCTTAATCAGCACCACGGAGGCTTTGTATTTCACCTGTACACTGTGAGGAATACTTCCGTTATAAATCGGGATATGGATGAGTTTTTTCTTGGCTTTCGCCACCGCTTTTTGAATGGC
>MFXB01000036.1 GCA_001787475.1 Candidatus Peregrinibacteria bacterium RIFCSPLOWO2_01_FULL_48_20 | reverse complement strand
CCTCGGTAAGATTTTCTTCCTCCGTTAAAATTCCCAAAAGTTCGCCGGCTTGAGCTTCATTTAAAGCGTCCAACTTCCTAAGCAAGTAAGCCTTCATCTCCGCTTCCGCGGACGATTTTTTCAGCTTTTCGCGAATTTTTATTTTTGTTTCGGGTGCCATACATCAAATAATCCTCTAATTATACCTTATTTGAACCTATTTTTCCACCGCTTCGCTTCCGGGCAAGTTCTTCATCTTTTTACCCAAGGCGGTGAGGCTCTTTTTGAGGCCTTCCACCCAAACGGCTCCGAGGTCTTTGAAGGGAATTTTGAGCTTGGTTCCGGAAATGACCCAGTGAGAATTGAAATCGAGCAGGGACATAATATTCTCCGGACGCACGTTGCCGGACATGTGCAAAACGATTTGTCTGTCCTCTTGCGAATGAACATTTTCGGCTTTCACGTTGATGATATTGGCTTTTTTGGCAAGCATTTTGATTTCCAAAACGCGGAAGAGATTGGCCACTTCTTCAGGCATTTTTCCATAATCATCGATGAGTTCGGAGCGAAGTTCGGTGAGATATTCAAGCGTATCGGCGGCGGCCAATTTTTGGTAAACGGAAATTTTTTCTTTGGCGCTGACGATGTATTCGTCCGGCACGTAAGCGGGTAAGGGAATTTCAATGGTGACGTCCGGCACGGCGCTGCCCTCTTCCACTTTCTTTCCTTTTTTGAGACTGTCCACGGCTTGATTGAGCATACGCACGAAGTGACTCACGCCCACCACTTGAATGGCGCCGGATTGATTGGCACCCAAAATATCTCCGGCACCGCGAATTTCGAGATCCTTCATGGCAATTTGGAATCCGGCACCGAGTTCATTCGCCTCCACAATGGCCTTCAAGCGTTTTTTAGCATCCAGCGGCAAGCGCTTCATGTGATACAAAAAGTACGAGTACGCTTGCGTGCGAGAACGCCCCACGCGTCCGCGGAGTTGATAAAGTTGCGCGAGCCCGAAACGTTCCGCGTTATTCACAATCAGTGTATTCGCGTTCGGCAGGTCGATTCCATTTTCGATAATTGTGGAGCTCACCAAAACGTCGTACTCCCCGTTTTTGAATGCCAAAATGCGCGCCTCCAGGTCGTCCGGCCGGAGTTTCCCGTGCGTAACCACCACGCGAGCTTTTGGCAAAAGCGAGCGGAGTTTACTTGCCATATCTTCAATTGTTTGCACGCGGTTGTGCAAAAAGTAAATTTGGCCGCCGCGTTCGAGTTCTTTGTCCACCGCGCTCTTAATGAGCCCCAAAGAAAATCGGCGAACCTCCGTGACCACGGGAAGGCGGCCGGGCGGTGGCGTCGTAATGGTGGAAATATCGCGGAGCCCGTGCAGGCTGATGTTCAGCGTTCGCGGAATGGGCGTCGCGGTCATCGTCAAAATATGCACCTCTTTTCGCAGAGTTTTCAAAACCTCTTTTTGCTTCACGCCGAATCGCTGCTCTTCGTCAATAATCACCAAACCCAAATCTTTGAATTTCACGTCTCCTTGAAGCAAACGATGCGTTCCTATAATAACGTCCAATTCACCTTTCTCGAGCGATCGCAAAATTCTTTTTTGTTCTGCGGGCGTTCGGAACCGGCTCAGCATTTCCACGCGCACGTTGAACTGCTCCATGCGTCGCACAAAAGTCTTGTAATGCTGATCGGCCAAAATGGTGATGGGCGTCAGCACGGCCACTTGTTTTTTTTCTTCCACCGCTTTAAACGCCGCGCGCATCGCCACTTCCGTTTTCCCAAACCCCACGTCTCCGCACACCAAACGGTCCATGGGCTTTTTACTTTCCATGTCCTGCTTCACGTCCAAAATGGCGCGCAGCTGTCCGGGTGTTTCTTCATAAGCGAAGTCTTTCTCAAATTGCAAAAACCGCGCGGTGTCCGTGTGAAAAACATACCCGCGAGCACTTTCGCGTTCCGCATAAAGTTCCAAAAGTTCCTGTGCGATTTTTTCCGTTTCCTTCCTCACGCGGTTTTGAATGGTGTGCCATTCCGCGCTGCCGAGCCGCGTCAATTTCGGCGCCCTCTCCCCCGAGCCTATAAACTTCGAAACTTTGTCCGCTTGATCGATCGGAACAAAAAGTTTATCGTTTTCCGCGTACCCGATTTTCAAATATTCACGCGTCACTCCGTCAATAGTTCGTTTATCGAGTCCCAAAAATTGCCCGATTCCATGATCACTATGAACTACAAAATCCCCGGGCTTAAGCCCCGTTAAAAACTCCGTATATACTTTTTGCCGCTCCGGCATGCGCCTTTCCGTCTCCCCGATTCCACTCACATTTCGATCCGTAATGACAGCGAACTTTAAACTGGGGTTTTGGAACGCCTCCGGAAAAACATCTTCTTTCCCGATTTCAAAAAGTACCACCTCGCTGAGCCCAGTGACATCGCCTTTTTTGAAATTGCTGTAAGAAATTTTCTTTTCATCAAAGAGCCCTTGATAGTGCTCGCCGTACTTGGTGAACAAAAAGATCGTCCAGTCATTACTCAGTTTTTCACGTAGGTCCGAAACAAAATCCAGCGGGTTGTAATACTTTAAAACGGAAAGGTAGTGAAGGTGATGGTGGTACGGCGTTTCTTCCATAAAAGACCGAAACTCCATATACCGACTTTCCGGATTTCGCTGCTGCATTACTTGTTCAAACTCATCCGCCTCGCTGTCCGGAAACTCCACTTCGTCGTCCAAAACCATATCGCCTCGTCCGAAAAAGCTGAGCAGCGGCGTGTCCCCTTCGGGAACGTCAATGGGATAAATGAGCATGGTCCGCAGCTCACTCAGATCTTCCTTGAGGCGTTGGTCAAAAATGGAAATTTTTTCAATGTTGTCGAAAGACATTTCCACGCGAACGGGCGCCGTACTGTTCACCGGCCAAACGGTAAGCGTGTCGCCGTGTCGGTAGTATTGTCCCTTTTCCACATACGAATCGAGCGAAACCTCGTACCCCAAACGAATAAGGTTTTCAAAAAAACTCACGTTGTCGATATTGTCCTTCACGTTCACTTTCAAAATTCCTTTTTCGATTTCTTTCGGACTGGGATATGCCTTAAAAAGATCTTTGTACGTGATGGTAAAAAATTGGGCAGATTCTTTACTGAGAACTTTGGAGAAAAACTCCATGAGGCGCACTTTGTTTTTTCGCTCAATGGACCGATCGCGCATAGGGTTGTCCTCGTACTCAAAATTATGCACGGGGATGTCGCCCCACATGGAAAGCGCCCGCGCCACATTTTCTTTGTGCAGGTGATCGCTGCAAATCCATAAAATCTGTTTTAAATCTTGAAGTTCTCTGTTGAGATCGGCTACCAAAAACGCCTTTGAGGAAAAATTACCGCCTCCGGATATGGAAGTGTACCCCTGCTGTCCAAACTGCTCGATCACCTGGATGTTCTGCCCGTGAGGGAAAAGGGTGATCAGATGTTTACAATCTTTCACAAGAAGACGCCAAATTACTAGAAAACCCGGCTTTGCCGAGCGTTAAACTTTGAGCGGCATAATAATATGAATGTATCCGCTCGTTTTAGCAGGCGTTACCATAACAGGGGAAAGGCCGTCATTCAAGCTGAAATTAACCCTGGTGTCTTTTAGGTGAGACAGTACGTCTAAAAGATACTGGACATTGAGCGCGGTTTCGAGTGCCTCACCCTTCACATTTTCAACCACAATTTCGGTGGCACCCTGTCCAACCTGAGTCTCATCGCTAAAGATCAAAAGTTTGCCTTTCTCAATACGAACTTTCACGTTGTTGCTGTTTTCCCGAACAATAACGGAAACCTTCTTGAGTCCGAGTAAAAACTCCTCCGTAGATAAAACGGCGGTGGTTTTGGTTTCTTTGGGAAGAATTTTGTCGTAATCCGGGAAATTTCCCTCAATAAGCCGCGAAACCAGTTCCGCTCCGTCCACTTTAAACTGAATTTGCCCTTTCCCCACCCGAACCTCCAACTCCTCATCTTTGCTGTTTTCCAAAATCTTTTGGAGTTCTTGTGCGGTTTTTGAGGGAACGATAAAAGACGTATCCATTCCCAAATCCTTGCTGAGCTCGAATTGTTTTTCTCCAAGACGATAACTGTCCGTCGCGGCCAATTTGACCACCCTTCCCACTACTTTCCAGAAAATTCCGGTAAGTACGGGTCTGGATGTGTTTGTGGACGCGGCAAAAACAACCTGTTCCAGTGCCTCTAAAACCGGCTTAACTGGGAATTTAAAAGAATCTCCTTTTTCAATTTTTGGCGCGCTTGGAAATTCCTCACTCGAAATTCCTTTCATCCGTGTTTCGGATCCGGGAGATTTGATAATTAAGGTGTTACCGTTGGTAACCGTAAGTTCCACCTCTTTATCCTCCAAAAGACTCACGTAAGAAGTGAAAATTTTCGCTGGAATGGTTAAACTTCCTTCATTCTCAATGTCCGCTTCAAAAGACGAACTGATGGCAATTTCAAGATTGGTTGCGCTTAAAAAAACTTTCTTCCCCTCCGCTTTCAGTAAAATATTATTTAAAACGGGCAGCGTGTTGTTGGGGCTTACCGCCCTGTTTGCAAGATTAAGAGCAAGAGCTAAATCGATTTGTTTACATATTAATTTCATGGCTTCATGTAAGCAAATTTCCTTGCACATGTCCACACCCCTTTTTGATTCAATCTAAAACAAAAGAGATATATATAAAAACAGTAGTTATATGTAGTAAGGTCTTGACCAACCCCGTGTTTTTACAACAGAATAACACAATTTTCACCACACTTTTCGTAAAAAACTTAAAAGTCATCAGGTTCCCAACACCAACATTGTGCAAAACTTTGATCTGTAAAACAAAAAAGCTGTGCAAAACTCGTTGAAAACACACCAAGGTTGATTAAAACACGGGCAACACCAACGGCCGCTTTGAAGAACTTTAAAAAAGCAAAACAAAACCAAGCGCGTAAAAACAAACTTTTACACAAAACACCGCGCAAAACTCCACCCAACGCCGTCCACAAGTTTTACACAACTCACCGAAGGTGAGCTACAGAAAGAGCCGCCACGCAAGCGACACACTACACAAACAAAATCACCGGAAGAATCACCGGCCTTTTATTGAACCGTTGCAGAGCAAGCCCGGCAACATCGCTGCGAATACCATGCTCATAATCTTCCACGGAAGGACTCTTGTTGCGTTTGTTAATTTTCTGCAAACTCTCACGAAGCTTTTTGTCAATTTCCTTGACCGCTTTTTGTTGTTCCTTAAGCCCCACAAAACCGCGCGTCGTGATCACCGGATTTCCGGCGAGCTGTCCTTTCCTTAACTTCAAAACCAAACTGATCAAACCGTTTTGCGCCATCGCCTCACGTTCTTTCAAAATCTGTGAGCCCAAGTCCCCCTTCCCGGTTCCATCCACCACTACGTAGCGCACCTTAATATCCTCTTTTTTGGAACTCACTTTATGGTCGCGCACCTCGAGCACATTCCCGTTATCCATAAGATGCACGTTGTCTTTTGAGACCCCGGCCTCCGGTGCCAACTGACCATGAGCGCGTCGCATGTAAAAATTACCATGAATGGGCACCAAATGCTCTGGACGGACCAAGCTCATCATGAGCTTCAGATCTTCCTGTTGACCGTGTCCCGACGCGTGCACATCCATCATTTGATTGCTGACCACGTAAGCGCCAAAGCGCGACAGAGCGTCCACCAGAAAAGCCACCTGTTTTTCATTGCCCGGAATGGGCGAAGAAGAGACCACCACGGTATCGCCGTCATGAATTTTGACCTGAGCATGCGCACCCGTGGCCATTCGAGAGAGCGCCGCCATCGGTTCGCCCTGGCCACCTGTCGTAAGAATCAAAACATCCTTATCGGCGTGCTGATTCACCTGACGAATGTCCACAATAAGCTGTTTATCGAACTTCAAATACCCGAGCTTCCGCGCGATCTCAAAGTTGCTAAGCAAACTTCCGCCGGACAAAAAAACCTTTCGCCCATGTTGTTTTGCGAACTCCAAAAGCTGCTGGATACGTCCGATCATGGAAGAAAAACACGCAATAATAACGCGGCCCTTGGCTTTTGCAATATTCTCTTCAAGATTCCCCGCCACAAAGCGTTCGGAAATAGTATGTCCCGGCTTCAACGCGTTGGTGCTATCGGAAAAAAGCAGATCCACCCCCCGCTTCCCGATTTCGGAAAGTCGTTGAATGTCCGCCTCAATTCCGTCGGAAGGAGTGAAGTCAAATTTAAAGTCGCCCGTGTGCACAAGGTTGCCCACCGGACTGCGCACGTAAACACCCATCGCGTCTGGAATGGAATGGTTCACGCGGAAAAACTCCACCTGGAGCTGCCCGAAGTTATAAGTTTGTTTGTTGTCCACCACCTTAAACTTGGCCGACTTGAGCAGCTTGTGCTCCTCGAGCTGTTTTTGCACAAGCCCAAGAGACAGTGCCGAGCCGTAAATGGTCGGAAAGCCAAGATCCGCCAAAACGTAAGGAATCGCCCCGATATGGTCCAAATGCCCGTGCGTGATCAAAATTCCCTTCAAGCGATGCTTGCGCTCCACAAGGTATTGAATGTCCGGAATCACGTAATCCACCCCGAAAAGCTCATCCTCGGGAAACTGGAAGCCCATGTCGATGGCGAGAATATCCTGCTCATACTCCACAACCATGGAGTTCTTCCCAACTTCTTCCAAGCCCCCGATGGGGATACAACGCAAGGTTTTAGGATGCACCCCGGGCCCGCGCGAATTCTTTTGCGGCACCGCGGCCACCACCTCCCTCGGCGAAGCCAGCGGAGCTTTACTTCCGCCCTGGACGGCCTCCCTAAGCCATTCGGACAATTTATCGATTTGTTTCATTGATGACAGCAAAATCAAGTCTTCTTCCCCTCGATTTTTTCTACAGAAAAAGTGTAGCAAAGCCAACCCGCCCGGTCTATCCCAATGGGGCTTGACAAAACGGAGCAAAAGTATTAAAGTAAGCTCCTGTTTTTAATTTAAACTTTCTTCCATGGCACTTATCACCAAGCCCAGAGCCATTATGACCGCTACCGTTCTTGGATTAGTCGGAGCCGCCTACTCTATTGCTATGAAGGATAGTGACGACGAAAGCGAAGCCACCGCCTCCGCACAAACGGAAACATTTCGTCGCGGTGAAGGCGAGTTCTTGCCGCCGCCCGTAAGCGACCAAGTTGCACAGGCTCGCCAAAGAATTTTTGCCGAACAAGGGAAAAAAGGAGACGGGTTCGCTTGGACATCTTGGGGCGCCCCCGAAACCGTCCCCGGAGACTGCAGTGCGGCAAAGATAAAGATTGCCCAAAAAGCATGGGATCTTATGAGTAAAGTGGAAGGAACGAAAGCATCCTTACCGTCGACGTTTTGCTCGCAGAACGGAATTGATTTTAAAGTGAACAGCGACAGGGCACAGGTGCAAGGTTTTCTGGCCGACGAAGCAAGCATCGCCCTTACGCCACGATTTTTTGAATCCCACTGGACTCCTTGCGATCGCGCAACCGTTCTTTACGGACTCGCTCAATGCCAAGAAAGCGGAGAGTGTGACGCCTTCGAATACCACGGAGCCAACTTCTTCCCCGGAGGTGAAGTGGGTCAAAAGGCCGCCGATTTCAACGAACGCTGTGAAGCCCCGAAAGAAGAAGAAAATCTTGTGGGCGGAAGCATTGATCTTGAACCGCACTTTGAACCGGCCCCAACGACCGGCTCAGGAAATTTGTAATAAGCTTAAGCCAATTTCTCCCCCATCTTTTTGCGGAACTCCTCGGGGATGGCACCCAAAAGATAAAGCAGCCCACCGTATACGAGGGCACCGCCTACGGAAAGCACCAAAACATTTAAATTCTGAAGTCCCCACAAGTTGTAGGTGGGGTCTTTTAGAAAGTAAACCCCGGCGCCCATCAGCAGCCCTGCCGCCAAGGTTTTCAAGATCAGCAAGAGGTCGAACTTGAAATGGATATAACGCCGGGCCACCAAGAAAGATAAGGTCAGAATAAAGAGCTCAATAAGCACGCTGGACAAGGCTGCTCCACGGAAACCAAGGCGAGGAATCATAAACCAGTTAATGGCAATGTTGATGAGCGCCGCACTGCCGTTGATCCACAAAAGCTTGTTTTGTTTCCCCACGGCGATGAGCGAATAGTTGAAGGTGCTGTTGAGGAACATAAAAAACATGGCGAGCACCAAAATCTGCAAAGCGTAGTCGGAACCGTAAATTCCTTTATCGAGCTGGCTCAAAAACTCCGGCTGGGTGATAAGAAAAATGATGGGATACGCCAAAAGGTAAAGCCCGAGCGTCATGGGCAGCGCCGTCATAAACAAAAAGCTGAACGCGAGCTGCACGATGCGCTCCGCCTTTTGGCTGCTTTCCTTCAGCGCCCGCGACAAAACGGGGAGCACGCTGTTCATAAAAAAGACAGGGATCACGTTGAGAATTTCCAAAATACGCATCGCGGGGCCGAGGTATCCGAGCTCCTTGGGTCCCTCCATAAACAGCAGCATGAGACTGCTCACGCGAAAATAAACCATGTTGAGTATGAGCGCCGCGCCGTACGGCGCGGCCGTAAGCGCCAGCTCCTTCCAATACTCCGCCGTAAACTGCGGCCGTACTTTTTGCACGTGGAGCACGAAATAAAACGTATACAAAAATGCCACTAAATTCCCCACCACGCCGGCTACCATGAGTTGATTGAACGCCTCCGCGGAAGGCGCCCCCGCATAAAAATAAAAAATCACCGCCGCCATCCATCCCAGCGAAATAAACTTCCCTATCACGAGCCCCCAGGTGGAATGCTGCATCCGAAGATCCACCTGTAAAACGCTGGAAACCGTCCCATGCATGATCGCCAAAAAAACCGAAAACGAAGCCACCGCAATGCCCATGGGGATATACGTTTCCGAATACGCCGGAATCAAAAATCCGGCCACCGTTGCGAGTGCCATCATCACGGCCGCCAAACTCATACGCATCCCCAAAATATTATTCGCAATAAAAACTCTATCCCTTTCTCCTTTGCTCATTTCCCGCACCGCAATTGTAAAAAGGCCCAAGTCCGCCGCAATCCCGAAAAACGCCAAAAACTCATAAACCGCCGTGTACTGCCCGTAGCCCTCCACGCTCAAAAAGTGCGAAATGATCTTCAAAATCACAATCGAAAGGACAGCCATAATGGCACGTCCAAACACCTGCACGGCCGTATTCGATAGGATTTTCTTTGCGGTAGACATTTCGCAAGGTATTCTAGTCGCCGATATGCAAGAAATCAAAGATCGCCTCCGGCTCCTTCAGGACGAAGTCCAAAAATCGCTGGTCCATTTGGACCTTCCTCAAAAGAAATCCCACCTCGCCGCGCTGGACGTGGAAATGGGCGCGACCGACTTTTGGAACGACCAATTGAGCGCTCAAAAAGTTTCCAAGGAAGCGGGTTTTCTTCGCACGACCATCGAAGATTGGGAAAAGCTCGCGCACGACGTAAAAAGCCTTCTTGATCTCACGGAAATGGTGGACACCTCGGACAAAGAAAGCATTACTCAGCTCGACGCGGACACGCGCGAAGCCGAAAAAACCCATAACCGTCTCAACATTGAGCTCTACCTTTCCGGCACCTACGATCAAAATGATGCCGTTCTTTCTTTCCACGCGGGAACCGGCGGCGTGGACGCTCAAGATTTTGCGGAAATGCTGATGCGCATGTACCTTCGCTATTGTGAAACGAAAGGCTGGAAAACCACCCAGCTCGACCTTTCTCCCGCCGAAGAAGCCGGCATCAAAAGCGCTTCCTTCAAAGTGGAAGGCACGCACGTTTATGGTTACCTCAAACATGAACATGGCGTGCATCGCCTCGTTCGCCTTTCTCCGTTTAACGCGAAACACACGCGTGAAACGTCCTTCGCCATGGTGGACGTCACTCCGGACATAGAGCAAGCGGATCTCGAAATTAAAGAAGATGACCTCGAGTGGGAGTTCATTCGCTCCAGCGGAGCCGGCGGCCAAAATGTGAATAAAGTCTCCAGCGCCGTGCGCCTCACCCACAAACCCAGCGGCCTCACCGTGACATGCCAAACGGAACGCAGCCAAATCCAAAATCGTGAAAACGCGCTCCATACCCTCAAATCCAAGCTGCTCGCTCTCCAAGAAAAACATCACCTCGAAACCATGGAGCAGATCACGGGCGACCATGTGCAACACTCCTGGGGCAATCAGATTCGCTCTTATGTCCTTCAGCCTTATCAAATGGTAAAAGACCATCGCACCGACTTTGAAACAAGCCAAGTCGACAAAGTCCTCGACGGCGCCCTTGACGAATTCATCGAAGCCGAGCTAAAAATGAAATCATGAGCATGACCGTAGTCCAAGGCGCCGACAACACAATTCTTCGGACAGTTTCCATGCCCGTGAAAACCATCACGCCCGAATTGCGCTCTTTTGCGCTGGACATGACTAAAACCATGGAGCATGAAAACGGCGTGGGCATCGCCGCGCCCCAGGTTGGACGCAACATCCGCATGGCCATTGTGAAACTCAACCCCGGCGAAAAAAACGAAATCATCTTCCCCATCATCAACCCGGAAATTTTAGAAATATCCGAAGAACTCGACGACGGAGAAGAAGGCTGTCTCAGTCTTCGAGGAATGTGGGGCAAGGTCAGACGCGCTTCGCGCATCCTCTTCCGCTACAAAAACCTCCGAAACCAGGAGCAAACGCTGGAACTCCATGGGTTTAACGCCCGCATCATCCAGCACGAAGTGGATCATCTCGACGGCAAACTCTTCATCGACCGCGCCTACGAGCTTGAAGAAAAGAAAAAATCTCGCTAAAGTGAGCGAGAATTTTAATTCTCACCCACGTCTATGACAGACCTCAACCTGAGCAGTGTAAGCACCTCTACGGGAGGCGTCCGAATTAAAAAATCCCAAAGTCTGGCCGGAACCGTCATAGGCGTTTTTGTGGGAGTCGGATTGATTCTGGCCGCCCCCGTTGTTTTGTGGTTGGCCGAAAGCCAACACACCGCCAAAGATTTTGCCGGCGCCACGCCCGTTGAAATCGATGCCGCCGCCGACGGCTACGTGACCTTCACGGGCACGCCGGAAGTGGCCGCTCCCCTGGCCTGTGTGGAAAATGAGCAAAGCTGCCTCTACTACCGTGAAGAAAACCAAGAACTCATCACCAAACAAGAAGAACAATGTGGAGACGTTTCCGACGACGCTCGCATCATTGAATCCACCGTTTTGGAATGTGATGAAGATGGAAACTGTAAGCAATGCTACCTCGTGGAACGCGACGTTTGGGAAACGCAAAACAGCACCGAAGAATTTGCCACCGTCACAGTGGGCGCCTATGAAGTCACCTTTTCGTCGCTTGCCGTAATGCTCGGCCTTGAGGAAAAAATCGTTGATCAAACCGAAACCACGCGTGACGTTTGGACCATTTTCCCCCTTCCGGATCAGCTCACGGTTGCCGGAGACGCTTCCGGCGGGAAAATCAGCTCCGCGCAAAAAACTTTCGTACTTTCTCCTTACGATCAAGCGCAAACTTTGCTTGAACTTCAAGCCCGCGACTCCACTCGCGCCTGGGGACTTCGCATCGCCGCGTTCTTCATGCTCTTTATTGGATTCGGCAGCATTCTCGGCCCGCTCCGCTACTTCTCTCATCTCATGCGAAAACTGCCCCTCGTCGGACCCTTCATTAAAGAAGCCACCGGCCTCATCGTGGGAGGTGTCTCTCTGCTCTTAGCCATCATC
>MFXB01000035.1:1522-7554 GCA_001787475.1 Candidatus Peregrinibacteria bacterium RIFCSPLOWO2_01_FULL_48_20 | reverse complement strand
AATTGTTTGCTTGATTTGTTCTTCAATTCGAGGGTCGTCACAGGTTCCCGCGGAGAGGAGTGCTCCCGTAAGAGCCACGCTGACGTCTCCATTTGGCGAGACATTCACACTGCTCTCGGTGATGGAGGAAGTGCTCAAAGCATTGTAAAATCTCTGTTCACCATAAAGGGCGGTTTCAATGGAAAAAAGAGCCTCTAATGCCGCTTCAATTCGAGCTTTGATGCTTGGTTCAATACTTACTTCTTTGCTCGCGAAATAAATGGCATCGCCACATCCGATGGTATCGCCTGCAGAGCCCCCTTCCATTATCACCAAGGCAAAGTCTACAGTTGTTGTATCCTCGGTAATAGGTTCATCGGTGTTCTGGATTCCACTGCAGGCCGAAAGAAATAAGGACAGTCCGAAAATGAAACTTAGAAGTTTTTTCATCATAAATCAGGTACTTAGAGTACACCTGTTGTGACGACAAGGGAAACTATTTCTTACGAGAATTTTTCTTGACCGGTTTTTTCGTCATTGGCATGGCGACGGGCATTTCACAGTCTTCGCCGCAGCAAGAGTCTCCTTCACAAGATCCGCAGGAGGAAGCGGCGTCTTTCATTGAAATCATGAGTTTCAAACCGGATACAAGAAGAATGCTGGGCCAAAGGTAATCCCAAGTTTCCACCGGAATGAGATTAAAGCGCTCGAGTAAAATGACGGCGCCAATTACAAAAAGAACAAGACCCATCCAGAGATGGCCTTCTTTGGAACATTGAGTATGGTTGCTGCACATAAGGGCGTGGTTAGATTTGTAAGTGATTTTATTGTCCTCGATAAATTTTTTTTTTGCAAGGGCTCGACATTGTCATAATTTTATGATATAGTCTTATTAAGTTTAGCCTATTTAACCAAAGCACTCATGGCCGACCAGAATCAACCCGCTCAACAACAACTTCAGGTTAAAGTTCCCGATGATGTTCAAAAAGGGACTTACTCCAATGCCGTATCCGTGAACGTCAATTCCAATGAAGTGGTTTTGGATTTCGGATATTTGCTTCCCAATACGCCGAATCCCATTATTGAGGTCGTTTCTCGTGTGAATATGAACCAACGTACCGCTGAATCCTTTATTGGAGTTTTGAGCGGCGCCTTGGACGATTTCAAAAAGAAACAGGCTCAAATGAATCAACAGGCGGCTACCACTGCACCGACAGGTGCAGGTTCTGTTCCTCCCGCCGCCGCTCCTGCGGTACCCCCGGCTCCCGTGATGCCTCCTTATCCGGAAAATGCGTAAAGAAATTCCTTGTTTTTTTAGAAACGCTTCGCTACGCTAAGCGTGATGAAGGCTGTAGTTCAACGTGTTCTGGAAGCATCCGTGACGGTCAAGAAGGAAACGGTTGGGCAAATCGGTCCCGGACTTCTTATTTATTTGGGAGTTCAGAAAGGGGATACCAATGATGATTTGGTTTGGATGGCCGAGAAAATTCTCAAGCTCCGTATTTTTCCGGATTCGGAAGAGAAAATGCAGTACGCCATCACCGACGTTGCCGGCGGTGTTTTGGTGGTTTCCCAGTTCACCCTTTGTGCCGATTTGGGAAAGGGGAACAGGCCCGGTTTTCAAGAGGCGGCGCTGCCGGCGGAGGCCAAGCCTGTGGTGGATGCGTTCAGTACTTATATCGCTGAGAAAGGGGTGCCTGTTCAGAATGGAATTTTTGGGGCCATGATGCATGTTTCCAGTATCAATGATGGTCCGGTGACCATAATTCTTGATTCCAGGGCGAAACTGGCTTAAGATTCCTGGGATTTAACATGTGCTATGTCTAAGGAAGAACAGACTGAGCTTCGCTCAGTAATGGATTCCGTAATGTCCCTCTGCAAAAGGCGCGGTTTTGTGTATGCCGGGAGCGAAATTTACGGAGGATTGGCCAATACTTGGGATTATGGACCTTATGGGGCTCAACTCAAACGCAACATCCTCAATTTGTGGTGGAAGACTTTTATTGAAGATCGGGACGACATGCTCGGTCTCGACAGCGCCATTTTGATGAATCCTCGGGTTTGGGAGGCCAGCGGACACGTGGCGAACTTTGCGGATCCTTTGATGGATTGTAAAAGCTGCAATGAGCGTGTGCGTGGGGACAAACTTCTCGAAGAGCATTTGAAGACGACCATTGCCGGTCTTTCGAACGATGAAATCTACAATAAAGTGATGGACGAGAAAATCCCCTGTCCCAAATGCAAGAAGCTGAATTGGACGCAGCCTCGCGCTTTTAATCTGATGTTCAAGACCTATCAAGGCGTTTTGGAAGATACCGCCGCTCAAATTTACTTGAGGCCGGAGACCGCGCAAGGAATCTTTGTGAACTTTAAAAATATTTTGGATTCCATGCGTGTGCGACTTCCATTTGGAGTGGGACAGTATGGAAAATCCTTCCGAAATGAAATCACGCCTGGAAATTTTATTTTCCGCACTCGCGAGTTTGAACAAATGGAAATTGAGTACTTTGTGCGTCCGGAGCAAGCGGAATCAGTGTTTAAGCAATGGGTGGAAGATTCCATGAACTTTTTTACCGCGCTCGGCATTAAAAAAGATAAAATGCGTGTTCGCAATCATGGAAAAGAAGAGCTTTCTCACTATTCGACCATGACGGTGGATATTGAATATGAGTTTCCGTTCGGTTGGGGAGAATTGCAAGGAATTGCTTACCGTGGGTCTTTCGATCTCGACCAGCACACGAAGTTTTCGGGAGAAAAATTGCAGTATCGAGATCCGGAAACCAATGAAGTTTTTGTTCCGCATACGGTGGAACCGGCGTGGGGACTGACGCGCACGGTTTTAACGGTTTTAGTAGATGCTTTTGAAGAGGAAGCTTTGGAAGATGGGGAAACGCGCAACGTGATGCACTTTGATCCTAAAATTGCGCCCGTTCAAGTGGCCGTTTTCCCTCTGCAAAAACAACAAAGTGAGAAGGCCGAGGCCCTTTATAAAACTTTAAAACCTCATTTCCGCTGCGAATACGACGAAAGCGGTGCCATCGGCAAGCGCTACCGCCGTCAGGATGAGATTGGAACACCCTTCTGCGTTACTTACGATTTTCAATCGGATGAAGATGGGGCGGTGACGGTGCGAGAACGGGATTCAATGAAACAGGAAAGAGTGAAGATAGAGGTGTTGGCTGAGTTTTTGAAAGCTAAGCTTTAAAGATTAAGAGGGCATTGTAAAAGAGGCTTTTTTCAGGTATAATAACAAGATAAAAACAAAAAGAAACGTATGGCAAGGCTACTCGAATTGTGGGCGAAAATGGAACCCTTCTATGAAAAGGTGCTTCTGAACTGGCTTTTTTACGTGTATGTGCTGGTTTTGACCTTGGTGATTTTGCGCTTTGTGCCTTGGCTCACGAAAATGGCGTATGACCACTTTACTGAGAAAAAGCGTGTTTATATGCAAATCACGATGCCGCGTGAAGAGTCGCAAAAAGACAAGGAAGTGGCCACCGAGAAAGATTTTAAGGAAAAAATCGCCATTATGGAGCAGCTCTACCGAGCCATGCATGAGATTCGAGAACTCAATGTTTGGAATCAGATTTTCGTGTGGCTGTTCGACAGAGATACGGTTTCCTTTGAAATGCACGCCAAACACAAGGACATCACTTTGTTTGCGTCGGTGCACGCGTACTACTCGGAAATTTTGGAGAAACAAATCACTTCGTATTACCCGAGCGCGGATATTCAATATGTAAAACCGGAAGGCTTACAGCCCAAAGAGGCAAAAACGAAAAATATGGTTAAAGGGTATTACCTCTACTTAAAGCAACTCAACTGGTATCCGCTTAAAACCTACAAAACCATTGAGAACGATTCGCTCAACGATTTCACCAACGTGCTCTCCAAATTGGATGAAAATGAACGAGCGATCATTCAAATTATGATTCGTCCCCGCAGCACGAAATGGCAAAAAGAAGCGAAAGCGTTCGCAACGGCGATGTTTAAAAACAA
Source organism: Candidatus Peregrinibacteria bacterium RIFCSPLOWO2_01_FULL_48_20 (assembly GCA_001787475.1). Classification (GTDB taxonomy): domain Bacteria; phylum Patescibacteriota; class Gracilibacteria; order UBA1369; family 2-02-FULL-48-14; genus 2-02-FULL-48-14. The sequence goes on along the minus strand of MFXB01000035.1, from coordinate 3,576 downwards.
AAAACCGGAAACGGGAGGGATTTTCAGGAAGTTTTTTGGAATATTCGGATGGTTTTTTCAAGCGGTTGCTTTCGGATACGATGCGGCTGAAAAGGGAAATCCGCCGCCGGGAGCCGGTAGCGGTGACTCTTACGTTCGTATGCTCCAAACGGAAGAAGAAATCGCGAAACGAATCGGTGAAAAAGCGAACCAAGTCGGGTTTGACACGGTTGTTCGCGTTATGGCGGCGTCCGACAAGGGAGAAAACCGTTGTGACGACATTTTGAACAATTTGTTTGTGGCTTTTAACGTTACGAAGGACGCCGCCTCGAACTGGTTCCAAGCACGTCGACTCATTCCTCTCGATTTTATCAACAGCCCCATTTTGCACGATTCGCTGGATATGCGTCAGTTCAAATTCGGGGAAAAAATTTCGCTGCTCACGCCCGAGGAGTTGGCTTCACTGTTCCACTTTCCGAACAGTCGTTACAACTACACACCGGTCATCAAATGGTTGTCTTACAAAGTCTTGCCCGCGCCCACCGATGTTTCCGAGGAAGGAATTTTGCTGGGCCACAATGTGTACCGTGGGGTGAAACACGAAATCCGTTTCGCGAAACGCGACCGTGCAAGGCATCACTACATCATCGGACAGACTGGAACCGGTAAATCCGCGTTCATCAGTTTTATGGCCCGCCAAGATATCCAAAACGGTGACGGGGTTTGTGTGATCGATCCCCATGGAGATCTCATTGAAGACATTCTCCAATATGTCCCCAAGGAACGCGCGAAAGATGTGGTGATTTTCGATCCCTCCGACATGGAGCGTCCGATGGGACTCAACATGCTGGAGGCCGACACGCCCGAACAACAAGACATGGCTTCGAGCCAGGCCACTGAAATTTTCATTAAAATATTCGGAGATGAAATTTTCGGACCGCGCATTCAGCATTATTTTCGCAACGCATGTTTGACACTCATGGAGGATCCCGATGAAGGTGCCACACTCATCGATGTGCCTCGTATTTTCGTGGATGAAGAATTCATGCGCTACAAGGTTTCAAAAATAAAGAACCCCGTCGTAAAAACCTTTTGGGATCATGAATACGCCAATACCGGAGACCGTGAACGCCAAGAAATGATCCCGTATTTCTCCGCGAAGTTCGGTCCTTTCATCACGAACAGCATCATGCGCAATACCATTGGCCAAGCCAAATCGGCCTTCAATATTCGTGAAATCATGGACGGTCAAAAAATCCTTTTGGTCAATCTTTCGAAAGGAAAATTGGGAACGCTCAACACCCAACTTTTGGGACTTGTGCTGGTTGCTCAACTTCAAATGGCGGCCATGAGTCGCGTGGATATTCCGGAAGATCAGCGTAAAGACTTTTATCTTTATGTGGATGAGTTCCAAAATTTTGCGACTGACACGTTTTGTTCCATTCTTTCCGAAGCTCGAAAATACCGCCTCAATTTGATCATGGCTCACCAATACATCGGGCAGCTCACGGTGAGCAAATTCGGTCAAACGAGCACGCAAATTCGCGACGCCGTTTTTGGTAACGTGGGTACGCTGCAATCGTTCAAGATCGGCGCGGATGACGCAGAATACATCGCCAAAGAATACGCGCCCGTTCTTACCGAGCAGGATGTGATTGGTATTGCGAACTATAAAGCGTACATGAAACTCTACGTTAACGGAGCCACTTCAAGACCTTTTTCATTGGAAACCATTTGGGACACCACCGGCTCAAGCACAAAAATCCGCGATATTGTGAAACAGTATTCCCGCATGAAATATGGAAGAAAAAAGGAATTTGTCGATCAAGAGATTTCCGCTCGAATCGGCGTGGACATTAATCAACTTGGCGACGAGGTAAAACCTGATTACACTGTACTCACCGAAGGTGAGAAAGTACCTCAGCCAACCACGCCTGATGCAAGAACCTGAAGAATATAACGTCATACATATTGGTCCCGAGAGTGAAAACCCTCTCGACCGCGCGCTTGTTCGTGAAGCTAAAAAAGGAAAACTTTCAGGTATGGCGGGATATATTTCAATGGCTGTTATGTTT
>MFXB01000035.1:0-1514 GCA_001787475.1 Candidatus Peregrinibacteria bacterium RIFCSPLOWO2_01_FULL_48_20 | reverse complement strand
TGGGATTTTGAATCTTTCTTTTCAGCTGTCTCTCAGTGAGAACGACGAGAAAATCGCGGCTCTCATCGATGAAGTGGGTTCACTCAGTCAGGCCAATTTTGTGCTTTCCGAGCAAGTCATTTCGCAAGAAGGAGTTTTGCAATCCATTGAAAAGGATTTTTCTCATTTGGATGAGGCGGTTTCCACCGGCGACACCTCGGTGATGCAACAGGCTCTTCAAAACATACTCGGCAAACTTTCCGAAGTGGGCGATGCGGCCGTGAATCTTTCGGAAGATCTTTTGGGCGTCTCCAATGATGAGACCTTTGATATTCTCGTCTTGGGGACGAACGGGGCGCATACGGACAGCATCATGGTGGCCAGCATCAATGAAGAAAAAGAAAAAATTTCGCTTTTTTCGATTCCGCGCGACCTTTATATTAACGGCCGGCGTATCAATGCGTACTACACCTATTACGGAGTGGATCAACTCGAGCGCATGGTGGAATCGGTTACGGGTCTCGAAATGGATAAGTACGTTCAAGTGGATCTCGCCGGTTTCACTGAAATCGTCGATATTTTGGGCGGGCTCGACATTTATGTGAGCGAGGATATTTATGACAGTCTTTACCCCAACGGAAAGGGTGGCTATCTCACGTATTCCATCTCAAAAGGACTGCATCAAATGGATGGGACGGAAGCGCTTCGTTACGCCCGCAGTCGCGAATCCACGTCCGATTTTGATCGTAGCGAGCGCCAGCAAGTAGTGATGACGGCCGTTCGCAACAAACTCATGGAGCTCGACGGACTCATGGACATCAAGCAGCTCACGGCCATTTTTCAAACGGTCATGGAGTACACCGCCACGAACATGGATCTTTTGGACATCGTCGGTTACTACTACGACTATAAAGATTACGATTTAAACACCGGCTTCGGCTTGACGTCCGGGAACTATTTGTATTCCGTTATCAATGAGAGCGGAGCCTATGTTTTGCTTCCCAAAACGGGAAACTTCGAAGAAATTCAGGGTGTGATTTCCGATCTTGTTAATTAGGCCGCAGTTCGTTAAAGTGCATGCGTGATTTCCTCAACTCCTTTTGTGGTTGTCGATTTGGAAACAAGCGGGCTTACGCCCGGTCTTGACCGTATTATTGAAATTGCCGCCGTGAAAGTGCTGAACGGGGAAGTGATCGATGAATGGAATACGCTGGTGAATCCTGGCATTTATTTGCCTTTGGAGTCCACGCAAATCCACGGCATCACCACGGACATGGTGGAACAAGCCGAACCTTTTCAAGCCGTCGTTCAGGCCTATTTGGATTTTTTGGGCGCGGACGCTATTTTTGTGGCGCACAACGTGGACTTCGATCGTGATTTTTTGAACATCCACTTGAGCCGTGCCGGACACGACAGCATGCCAAATCCTTACCTTTGTACGCAAAAGCTTGCCAAAAAAGTACATCCCAACTTGACCAAGTACGGTCTTGGAGCTTTGTCCGGAGTTTTTGGAATCGAATTACCGCAAGCGCACA
>MFXB01000034.1 GCA_001787475.1 Candidatus Peregrinibacteria bacterium RIFCSPLOWO2_01_FULL_48_20 | reverse complement strand
GATTTTATATAACGGGTTCCGTTATATTGCCCGTGTTGTCACAATTATGACCAGAAAATACGTTCATCCGCCCGTGCATCCTGGAAAAATTCTTTTTAAAGAGTTTATTTACTTTTTTGGACTCAATCAAAATCGACTGGCTCAAAATATTAATGTGCCACCCCGACGCATTAATGAAATTGTTTTGGGGAAACGAGGCATTACGGCCGATACGGCCTTGAGACTCGCTCATTACTTTGGAAATTCAGCCTTTTTCTGGATGCAACTTCAATGTCGTTACGAACTTAAAAAAACCAAAGAGCTGTTGGGAAATCGTTTGGAGAAAGAGGTTAAGCTCCATGGCATTTCTTGAACTTCTTGCCGCCGCCGCAGGGGCAGGGGTCGTTGCGGCCGACATTTTTGAGGTCGATGCTGCCTTTTTGTGAGGCGAGCAAGCTGGGCTCGTCGAGGTTTTGTTCAATTTGATCTTCATTTGTACGAACTCGAACCGTGACCGGACCGCTTTCGGTTTGTGTGGTGATGGGACCAATGGGGGCTGAAGTCTGAGGTACTTTTTGAACCAGTTGGACATTGATTTTTACATGGAAGAGTCCGCGGACAATGTTCTGATCGATGCGGGTGATGAGTTCTTCAAAAGCTTCGTAGGCCTTGTTTTGGTATTCAATGAGAGGGTTGCGTTGGCCGTATCCGCTGAGTGAAACCGCTTCGCGGAGGTCCTTGAGCTCATCGATGTGGCGCATCCACAGCATGTCCACGGTGCGGAGCATAATCACGCGTTCGGCACGGCGCAAAATGTCCGGCGATGGGAGTGCTTTTTCTTTTTCAAGGTACTCGTCGGTGAGGTATTTTTTTACGCACTCTATGAGTTCCTCTTTAGAATCGATCTTCGCTCCGCTTCGCTCCGCGTGTTCAAGAGTTTCGCGAGCGAGGGGAGCCACTGGATCGCGATGCAGGGCGGAAACCGATTCGAAGATTTCCTTAATGTCGCCTGGGTGTTCCAAAACAATTTTTTCCGTCTCTTGTTCGATGAGGAGCAGCGCTTCATTTTTGAGGTTTTCATTTTCCAAAATGATACGGCGGCGTTTATAAATAATGTCGCGGTGCGTGTTCATCACGGAGTCGTATTCCACCAGATGTTTGCGGATGTCGAAGTTGTGGCCTTCCACTTTCTTTTGGGCGCTTTCAATGCTGCGGCTGATGAAGGTGTTTTCAATGGGCATGTCATCGGGGAGGCCGAGTTTTTCCATGAGGCCTTGCATGCGTTCGCCGCCGAAAATGCGCATGAGGTCGTCTTCCATGGAAACATAAAATTGCGTCATACCGGGGTCGCCTTGACGTCCGGAGCGTCCGCGAAGTTGGTTGTCGATGCGGCGCGCTTCGTGTCGTTCGCTGCCAATCACCACGAGGCCGCCGAGTTCTTGCACTCTTTCGCCGAGTTTAATATCGGTTCCGCGGCCGGCCATGTTGGTGGCTACGGTCACGGCGCCGCGCTGGCCCGCTTTGGAAATGATTTCCGCTTCTTGTTCGTGGAATTTGGCGTTCAAAACGTGATGGGGAATGCCTTCCGCATTGAACATTTGCGAAAGCGCTTCCGATTTTTCCACGGACACCGTTCCCACCAAAACCGGCTGGCCTTTTTCGTGCAAGCTTTTCACCGCTCGGGTGATGGCGGTGAATTTTCCAAGACGGTTTTTATAAACCATGTCGGATTTGTCCATGCGCGTAATTGGGCGATGCGTCGGGATTTCCAAAACATCGAGCCCGTAAATCGATCGGAATTCTTCTTCTTCGGTTTTGGCCGTTCCCGTCATTCCTCCCAGTTTTTTGTAAATGCGGAAATAGTTTTGGAAGGTGATGGTTGCCAGCGTGCGGCTTTCTTTTTTGATGGGCAGTCCTTCTTTCGCTTCAATGGCTTGATGTAGTCCCTGACCGAAACGGCGTCCCGGCATGAGACGTCCCGTGAATTCATCCACAATCATCACTTGGCTGTCTTTAATCACATAGTCCACGTCGAGTTTGTAAGCGGCTCTCGCGCGGAGCGCCTGTTCAATGTGATGCACTTCTTCGAATCCACCCTCGGTGTAAATGTTGTCCACGCCGAGCAATTCTTCCATTTTTTTAACGCCGTCTTCGGTGAGGGTCACCGCGCGTTGTTTTTCATCGAGATTGTAGTGCGTGTTCTCATCGAGCAAGCGCACAAGCTGATTATACTTTTGATACTTTTCAGTCGATTCCTCGGCAGGGGCGGAAATGATGAGCGGGGTGCGCGCCTCGTCGATCAAAATGGAATCCACTTCGTCGACAATGGCAAAATTAAGTTCCCGTTGCACGAGCGCCTCGAGACTCGGCGCCATATTGTCGCGCAAATAATCGAAGCCAAACTCGTTGTTCGTTCCGTAGGTGATGTCCGCCGCGTAGGCCGCTTTTTTTTCGTCGCGATTTTGTCCGTGAATCACCACGCCCGTCGTCAGTCCCAAAAAGTGATAGAGCCCTCCCATCCACTCGCTGTCACGCTCGGCGAGGTAGTCGTTCACCGTCACCACGTGCACGCCTTTTCCGCTGAGCGCGTTCAAATACACCGGCAAAGTACAAACGAGCGTTTTTCCTTCTCCCGTTTTCATTTCCGCGATACGTCCTTCGTGGAGGACCACGCCTCCGACGAGCTGCACGTCAAAAGGGATCATGTCCCATTTGTAGTCAAAGCCGCGCACTCGCCAATTTTTACCTTGAAGGTGACGACAGGCGTTTTTCAAAAGAGCATAGGCTTCGGGTAGCAGTGCATCCAAGGATTCTCCTTTGGCGACGCGTTCCTTAAATTCGGCTGTTTTTTTCGGGATGTCTTCATCACTCAGGCTTTGATAACCCGCTTCAATCGTGTTGATTTTTTCGACAATTTTCCCGATTCGTTTCAGATCTTTTTTCTGAGGATCCCCCAGCAGCGTGTTGAGAAATTTGATGACAGACATAGCGCAGGAATCCTATCTTAAGTGGCGTTATTCTTCAACTCAGATTGTGAATTACACCATACTTTCTTTTGTTTGTAGATTTCCTCTGCTGTACTTATGAAGGATACTGGCTATCAAAGTCTGATATGGTATGCCCTCCAGAGCTGCCAGTCTTTTGATGTCTTTCAGATCTTTTGCCGTTAGACGGATGTTAATTCTAATGGATTTCTTTAGATTTTCAGCCGCGATTTTTTTATAAACCGACTTCTTGTTTTTTAAGGAAGTCCACTTGGATTTTTCAATAGATTCAATGAGGTTCTTTTCTTGATCGTCGTAGTATTTCATAGTTATAGATTTAGATAGTATTTTGTAGCTTTACGGCTGGGGAAGGCCGTCTTAAGAAAGATTTCTTCGTCATTCTCTACAAAGGGTACGATGTAAGCATAAGAATCCACTTGGATGATGAAATTTTTTTGTTGAGGATATTTTGAGTTTTGAACTACATCAAGGAGGAGATTATCCTCAGCAATATAAAACACTATTTCCTCGAAACTGATTCCACGGTTTTCCTTTAACCATTCATTCTTTTCGGTAGACCAATTAAAGATTTTCAAGGGTGTGCTTATAAGGCACACATATTATGCCTTTTGTACACGAGAAAGTCAAGCCTATGTTAATCTGCAGCCTTTCCTTTCAGCACCACCAAGCAAGTCTTAATCAAAATCTTTAAGTCGAGCCAGGGGGACCAGTGTTTGATGTAGTAGCTGTCGAGGCGGACTTCTTCTTCGAAGTCGAGATCGCTGCGGCCGCTGATTTGGCTGAGGCCCGTGATGCCCGGCTTTATGGTGAGCAGAAAATGGTGGTGGCCTTCGTAATTGTCCACTTCCTCGGGGAGATGAGGGCGGGGACCCGCCAAACTCATGTCGCCTTTGAACACGTTCCAAAGATTTGGGAGTTCATCGAAGCTGGTTTTGCGGAGCCAACGGCCAAAGCCTGTGATGCGGGGATCGTTCTTGATTTTTACCAGAGGTCCTTTGCGATGATTTTGTTCGGCGAGCTCCCCGTAGCGCAAATGATGGGTGTTGTGTTTCATGCTGCGAAATTTGAAAAATTTGAATTTTTTGCCGTTTTGACCGATTCGAAAGGCCGGACTTCCATCCTCCAAGCGCGTGAAAAAAATCGGACCGGTACTGTCCACTTTAATGCCCAGAGCGATGATCAAAAAAAGAGGAGAAAGAAGAACGAGCCCGAGGCCGCTGATGGCCACGTCCGCGCTGCGTTTGTAAATTCGTCCCCAACCGTCGAGAGGCGTGGGTTTCAAATGGATGAGCGGATAACCCCCGATGGGTTCGATTTCCACATTGCTGCGTTCCACTTCCAAAATGTCTGGCACGAAACGGTACTCGAGTTGCGACTCGCGGCAAAACTCCAGAATTTCATGGTCTTCCACGGTGCTGAGTTCCCGGCTGGTTTGGATAATGCTTTCCACTTTGTTTTTGCGCACCATTCGTCTGAGCTCTTTCAGCGAGCCGAGGAATTTTAGATTGGTGATGCGCTTGCTTCCTTCGGCCAAATAACCGACTACGTGATAATGGGGATCTTTTTGAAGACGATCGGCAATGCGCTGGCTGATTTTATTCGCGCCCAAAAGGAGCACTCGTCTTTGTCCGATTCCGGCGTCGAGCAGCAAATGTTCAATGCTTCGGAGTAAAATGCGGGCTAAAATAATGAGAAATACCGCCAGAATTGCACCAAAAATGAGAACGAGGCGAGAAAAGAAAATTTCACGCGTGATGAAAAAGTAGGACATGACCATGAGCATCCAAACGAGGGAATGTTTGATCACGCTTCGTGACTCGCGCAAACCGCCTTCCGTGTTTCGCAGTCGATAAAGTCCAAAAAAGAAAAACACGGCGACGAGCATGGCACCGAATAGCAGGCTGAACCGGAAATAATCTTCCACGGGAAGGAAATTGGCTGGAATGACTTCAAATTGTTTGCCCGGAATAAAATCGCCTTGAAGACGCAATTTATAGCCGAGCAGAAACCCCAGCACCACCATGGCGAAATCCACGGGGATTCGGAGCAGGCCAAAGGCGATTTCGGAACGCTTCATGCCTTCACTATAGCAGAAGCTTGAAAATATTGTACAACTCCTGCCCGGGCAGGAGGCGGAGAATAAAATTTCATAAGTCAAGAAGCCAACAGGGTTTCTGTCGACTTCTTGGCCGCTCCTTATAAGCCGAGTTCTGTCCCCGCCGAAGCGGGTGATGATCATTTCTCTGGGCCCAACATTGCTGCGGGGCTCGTGCGGTGGGCGACTGAGGGCGCAAGGCCGCCGATTCTCAGCCTCCATTCCCACCTTGCAACAGAAAGGGTTTACCGCGCCATCCCTCTCACGAGGGGGCGCCCCATAGCCATGATAATACGGCCAGAAGGGGCGTTTCACTTTGTTCGTCACTGTGGCACTTTCCCTACTCTGCGTTTTTGAGGTCGCAGGGCGGTCGTCGTTAACGACTTTCCTGCCTTGTGTTGCTCGGACTTTCCTCATCTCTTCCGCCAAAGCGAAAAAAACGTGATCACCAGGGAGCACGAAGACTATACAATACTTATTTTGATTTGGCTAGAGCTTCTACTTTTCTTCGCGGAGTTTTTTGAACTCGCGTTGAAAGAATTTGGCGGTTTCCAGGCAGTCTTTGGCCTTTTCGTTGTCGGGTTCCAAGGTGAGCGCGTCTTCGAGAAGACGGATGGTGAGTTCAAATTGGCGATCGTTCAAGTAGCACACGGCAAGATCACACATAATGAGCGTGTCCTGAGGAGCCATGGCGCGAGCGCGTTCCAAAATGACAAGGCCGCGTCGGCGGTCTCCGCTGTGAAAAATGGACCAACCCAAACATCGCAAGATTTCGGGGTGGTGGGGTTGTACGCGGTTCGCCGTTTCCAAGGTTTCCACTGATTTATCAAAATCTCCGAGGCTTGAATAAAGAAAGCCCAAAAGGTAGAGCGCATTGGGGCTGCTCGGTCGAATTTTAATCGCGTGTTTGAGTGCTTTCATGGCGCGATCGTATTCGCGGAGGCTCAAATAATTGTCGCCGATTTCTTCATAGGCTTCCACGTATTCCATATCCATCAAAATCATCTTATTGGCGAGGTTGATGGCTTCATCGTGCCTGCCGGCGAGCTTCAGAGAATCTGCCTGCTTTAAGAGATCGTCTAGTGTCATTTTGTTTTTGGTTTTCTTTTTGAAGTATCCAATCATTATAGCAAAAAATCGCCCGTCTAACAAGGAGAGAGGGCTTGGCAAAAGTGGGGAATTGTTATGGATTAAATTTCGGGATATTTTTTCGCGAAGGCGATATTGGCTTCCAGTAAGCCCAAAGGAGTGCCGGTGTCGTAGCGGGTGCCGTCTATTTCCAGAGCGTAAAGAGATTGGCCTTCGGCGAGGAGCGTGCGGAAACCGTCGATGAGGCGGAGCTCCTCTTTCGCTTCGGCGTGTTCGAGGGCGCGGAGGACGTCCGGCGTGCAGATGTACTTTCCAATAATACCGTAGTTGGAAGGGGCTTCTTCGGGCTTGGGTTTTTCCACGAGTGAGGCCACTTGAATGCGGCGACCTTCTTGGGAGGCGATGCCGAGGACTCCGTAACTGCCGATGCGTTCTTTGGGGACGCGCTCGGTACAAAGAACAGGCGTGCCGGTTTCTTCATAGACTTTGAGAAGCTGAGCAAGCGCGGGGACAGGTCCGTCGATGATGTCGTCACCGAAGAGCACCGCGAAAGGTTCTTCATCGAGCAGCTCTTTGGCGCAGAGGAGCGCGTGGCCGTCGCCTTTGGCTTCGTTTTGCGGGACGTACACAAATCGGGCGGCTTTTTCCAGTTTTTGCACTTCTTCAAGCAGATCTTCTTTGCCGCGCAGTTTAAGTTCGTGTTCCAGCTCGTAGGAAGGGTCGAAGTGCTCTTCAATGGTGCGTTTCCCGATTCCCGTGACAATAATGATCTCATGAATGCCAGAGGCTATGGCTTCCTCCACGAGGTACTGAATGACGGGCTTATTCAGGATGGGGAGCATGGCTTTGGGGATGACTTTGGTCATCGGCAAAAAGCGGGTTCCAAGGCCCGCCGCCAAAATCACCGCTTTTTTAACGGGTTTTGTCATTTTACTTTTCGCCTTCGGCGTTCTCTATGTGAATGATGCGGGTTTTAAAATCTTCCGTCTTGGGGATGGTGATGATCAACATGTGTTCGTGAACGCGCGCGTTGATGTTTTTTCGGTCGATGTGGTCCGGGAGTACAATGGAGCGGGAAAAAGTTCCCCAGAACAGTTCGCGTACCAGCGCTTCCTTGGCCTCAATCCCTTCGAGTGGTTTGCGTTCGCCGCGGATGGTGAGCACGTCGTCTTGAATGGCCACTTTGATTTCCGATTTTTCCACACCGGCAATGGGACAAATAATAATCATTTGATCCTCGCGCTGCACAATATCCACGGAAAGCTGGCCTTCTTGCTCCACTTCACCGGGTTTTTGGTTTTGCAGAATGCGGCGGGCACGAGAAAGAGGAGAGCGCTTTTGGATTTGTACTCCTTGAGTGCTAGGTTTTGCGTACTTCAGTTCGCCGATGCCTACTTGGTTCATGGCCGTAGTTTAACTGGTTTTAGTTTTTTTATAAAGTCGAAGCAGTTGTTTGTCGAAAGTCAAGAATTGAGTAAAAGCTGTTTTTATATTATAGTATACAACTGAACTTATCCTTATGATTCAAGTCGGTGAAAATTGGTATGATGTCATGACGACTCCTTTCTCCATTCTTTCCAGATTTTTTGGAGCGGATCCGGAGGCCATCAGCAAAGAGGAAGTTGAGAGACTGCTCAAGAGCTCTTTGTATGGGGAAGGAGATACTGTCTTTTATGGCGAAGATGCTGTCGCTGACTGGATGAATGCAATGGAGGCGGTGAAGCTTTCTGAAAATTCGAGGCAATTTCTATTTTCCGAGCTCGCCCGACTCCGCGGTTTGGTCCATCGTTGCCTTGCCCGTTCGGGAGTAACTGTAGTGGAGTTGCCAATGCGTATTGAAATACCTCGGTTGAGTTGGGTTAGGCCGGAAAATTTTTCAGGGTCGGTTTATAAAGTTTCTTTAGCTTCGGATACGAGCGTGGCTTACTTTGAAGCTCCGAAACATCCCCATATTGTTCCGGAAAGAGTCTTTGGATTTGAGGGTCTGTGGACACGGGTTTCGGAAGCACCGTGTTTGGAAGCTTGCCCGACGCTTCTTGAATTAAAAAGGGAAGGTCATACTGTTGATGCTTTGGTCCGACTGTTTGCGGATGGGATGGCTGGTGCCGCAGAGCTGCATAGGCAAGGGTGGGTCCACGGGGACATTAAACCCTCTAATGTTTTGCTTAAAGACGATCAGGGACTCTTATGCGACCTTGAGGGGGTTCACATCCCTGATGAGAAAGGTTATTTAAACAATGACTTACGTTTGTGGACAAAGCAGTATGCCGAGCGTTTTTGTGAGGAGACTCAGGATTTTCCTTATGACGTGTACTCCGCCGGAGTTTCCCTGGGGGAGTTGGGCGATAAAGTTGAGAGCTATGACGTTTCCGAGGTTTTGGAAATCTGGTATTTGCAAGGAAAGGTTCCTCCCTCCAGTTTGCTTGCCGCGAATCCCGAACTGCGGAAGTTGGTTTTGGACATGACTCAAAAGAATCGTGATTTAAGGCCCGGTATGGCGGTTGCCGAAGAACGACTGCGAAAAATTCCGGTCGGTGTTAGAATGAGCGCATGAAAAGTTGCGGCCAATGTAAGCAGGGGTTTGAAGTGACTGATGGAGATAGGGCTTTTTATGGGCAAATGAATGTGCCGGAGCCCAAACTTTGTCCCGCGTGCCGGCAGCAGAGGCGGCTCGCTTTTCGGAACGAACGGACTTTGTATAAACGAAAATGCAGCGGTACGGGGAAGGCCATCATTTCCATTTATCCGCCGGACACGCCGTTTCCCGTTTATGATCAAGATTATTTTTTCAGTGATAAATGGGATGCGCGTTCCTATGGGCGTGATTTTGATTTCTCAAAACCGTTTTTTCAGCAATATTGGGAGCTCAAGCAAGTCGTACCGGACATGCTCAATTATTCGATGGGAAATGAAAACGCGGAATACGGAAATTTATCGAGTTGGAATAAAAACTGTTATATGTGTTTTGAGGCGGATAACAATCGCGATTGTCTTTATTCGGAGTCCGCGTTTCGATGTGTGGACACGGTTGACTGCGCTTATGCCAAAGAATGCGAGTTGGCTTACGAGTGCGTGGACGTGCTGAATTGTTACAACGTTCGGTATTGTTTGAACAGCAAAGGCTGCAGCGATTCGTGGTTCTTAGCAAACTGCATCGGATGCAAAAATTGTTTCAGTTGCGTGAACTTGATGAATAAAGAATTTTGTTTTTTCAACGAGCAACTGACGAAGGCCGATTACGAAAATAAAATCAAAAATTTGGCTTTGGGGTC
>MFXB01000033.1 GCA_001787475.1 Candidatus Peregrinibacteria bacterium RIFCSPLOWO2_01_FULL_48_20 | reverse complement strand
GTGCGCTCGATTCTTGGTGTCGCCTTCTTTGTGGCCGAGGCTGGCGGCTTCCATGATTCCGGGACCTCCTCCCGTGATGAGATCCACTCCCCATCCACCGATTGTTTTTGCTAAATTAAAAGTGTCTTGATAGGGCTGCTCGTCGGGCTTGATGCGTGCGGACCCGAAAATCGAAATTCTAAAATCATCGTTTTTGAGCTCGTTTTCAATACGGAAGATTTTTGGCGCCATGAGGTGAAAAAAGAATAAAGGTATCTTTTAATTATAGCAAATTTTCAGGAGGAATGCTATGGTGGATGCGCTTATCGCGCCACGTGGAACTTCTCATTCATAACATTGTCGGCCTTGGGGAAAAGGGGCTTTCGACGGAAGCGCTTCATGCCGAGGAAGCAAAAATTTCCGGATTTTTGAAATCGTTTAAAGCCAAAGGTCAAAGCTTCCCTTTGCTGCCGAAAGTGAAAGGACCGGTTTTGGCGGTAAAAGAATTGGCTGAAAAGTTGAAGGGGCGGTTTAAAGACATTGTGATTTTGGGAATTGGGGGCAGTGCGCTCGGCATCACCAGTCTGCGGGACGCGCTGAAAGGACCGCTTTGGAATTTGGACGGAAAACCGCGTTTGTTTGTTTTGGATAACTTGGACACGGTGGGTGAACTTGAAAATATGCTCGATTTGGATAAGACCTTGTTTATTGTAATTTCAAAGTCGGGAACCACGCCGGAAACGATGGCTCAGTTTTTTTATTTTCGTGAAAAAGTTTCAAAGGAACGGTTTGTTTTTATTACCGATCCGAAAGAAGGCGAGCTGCGCGCAATCGGAAAAGAATACGGAATTCCCATGCTTACCATTCCTGCCGAAGTGGGCGGACGTTTTTCAGTTTTGAGTCCGGTGGGTTTATTCCCGGCCGCTTTGCTCGGAATCGACATCGAAGAGCTTTTGGCCGGTGCCGAGAAAATGGCGACGCAATTCGGCGAGACCGAATGGGACCTGAATCTGCCGTTTCAACTGGCGACCGTACAGTATTTGCTCGAGTGGAAGCAGGGCGTTGGCATTACGGTGCTTTTCCCCTATTCAAGTCGACTGGCGAGTTTTGCCGATTGGTACGGGCAGCTGCTCGCGGAAAGCATCGGGAAAGAGGGAAAAGGGATTACGCCACTTCGTGGCGTTGGCGTGACCGATCAACATTCTCAGCTTCAACTGTGGACGGAGGGTCCGAACGATAAACTGATACTTTTTTTGGAGGTTGAAAAAGAAAAGTCGCCGCTGATCCCGAAAATTACGCGGGAAAAATTGGCTTACTTGGGTGGCCGTTCGTTTCATGAACTGATGAACTCTGAAAAGAAAGGAACCGAGCAAGCGCTTACCGAATATGGCCGGCCCACCGCGACGATTCGCATTCCTTCCCTATCGGCGCGTACCCTGGGTGAACTTTTTATGTTTTTCGAGTGCAGTATTGCATTTTTGGGCGAGTACTATAGAGTGAACGCGTTCGACCAACCGGGCGTTGAGCTCGGGAAAAAACTTACGAAGAAGATTCTCCAAGCGGACCCGAAGGGTCTGCTAAGCGATAATGTGGCGTAAGCCACAACCTTATGACTCTACCCTCCGATCAACTGGCGCTGCTGAAGACTTTCTCCAAGTCCTGCCGTCGCTCGATTTTGGAAATGGTGACGAACGCGCAGTCGGGACATCCGGGAGGCTCGCTTTCCTGTATTGATTTTTTGAGCTTGCTCTATTTGGAACGAATTGCGGAAAGCAACGAACCCGTTGTTGTTTCGAACGGGCATATTTCTCCCGCAGTGTACAGTGTTTTGGCGGAACTCGGCGTTATCCCCAAAGAGCGCGTTATCCAAACTTTTCGAAAGCCGGAAGATTTGTATGAAGGCCATGTGAATCGAAAAATTTCCGGGGTTTGGTATGGCACCGGACCTCTCGGCATCGGAAGCAGCGTGGCGGCGGGTCTTGCGCTTGGAAAAAAAATCAAAAAGGAAGTGGGGTGTGTCTTTTTGCTCATGGGCGATGGAGAACAGCAAGAGGGACAAGTCTACGAGATGATGAATTTTGCGGCGAAATATAAGCTTGGAAATTTAGTGGCTTTTATTGATGAGAATGAAGTGCAGCTCAGCGATTCGCTCAAGGAAATCATGCCGATGAATATTCGCGGCCATTACGAAGCGGCGGGTTGGCAGGTGCTGGAAGTGGACGGTCACGACTTTGAAGCGATGGCGCGAGCTTTGGAAAGTGCAATGAAGGAAACGGAGCGTCCGAGCGTTTTGCTTGCGCGAACCGTGATGGGCAAAGGCGTGGAATTTATGGAAGCGGCCGGCCTCGCCAAAAAAGCGGACTGGCACGGAAAGGCTCCGAAAAAAGAGGAAACGGAGGCGGCTTTGAAACTCTTGGAACTTTCGGAAGAGGAGGTGAAAAATTTAAAGGACGGACTGAAAAAATTGAGGGTGAAAATTTCCACAAAATACGGTATTGAAGTGGGGGCGATCAAAACCGGTGAAGCAAAAACTTATGAGCCCGGCGTGATGACGGACTGTCGCAGCGCGTACGGAAATGCCTTGCTAGATTTGGCGCGGTTTAATCCGGAGGTGCTGGCGCTGACCGCCGATCTTTCGGAAAGCGTGAAAACGGACGGTGTGAAGAAAAATTTTCCCGAGCGTCACATTGAGTGCGGCATCGCCGAACAGCACATGGTGAGTACATCGGGCGGACTTTCGCTACTGGGGCTCGTTCCCTTCTGCAGCACGTTTGGAGCGTTTATGACGAGCCGTGCCAAGGATCAAGCGCGCGTGAACGACATCAACGAAACGAATGTGAAAATGGTGGCCACGCACTGCGGACTTTCCGTGGGCGAAGACGGCCCCACTCATCAAGTGATTGACGATATCAGCTCCTTTGCGGGATTTTTTCACACAGGGATTTTTGAACCGGCGGATCCCAATCAATGCGATCGCATCATTCGAGCGGTGGCGGCGATGAAGGGAAATGTTTATGTGCGCATGGGTCGCGCGAAAATTCCCGTGATTTGCAAAGAAGATGGTACGACGTTTTTTGGAGGAGATTATGTTTGGGGGCCGGGAAAAGCGGACCTTGTCCGCCGGGGCAAGCGAGCGACGATAGTCGCGAGCGGACCCATGGTGACCAAAGCTTTGGAAGTGGCTGAAAAACTCGGTGATATTGAAGTGATCGCCGTAAGCAGTTTTATTCCTTTCGATTCTGAAACCATTGTGGAAAGCGCCAAAAAGACGGGCCGCGTGTTGACCGTTCATGACCACAACATCGACACAGGCCTGGGAAGTTTTGTTCAAGAAGTTCTATTTGAGGCCGGCGTGCAGGTTCCCGTAAAACGCATGGGCGTTTCGGCTTACCAACTTTCCGGCACGGCGGATGCGCTGTACGAAAAAGCGGGACTATCGGTACAAGCTATTGAAGAAGAAGTACTCAAACTATAGCTCGCCTTCTGCGAGTGGAGTCCCGCTACGCTGCTGCGTGTTATTCCCAAAATACTTCGTCGGCGCGCCATGAACCGTCGGCTTCGTTGTTGATGAAGGAAGCAATGGAGCCTCCGCCCATTTCGTAAATTTTAGCTTTACCACCGGAGGCGCTCCAGTCGGTTCGAGACCAATCTACAATTGGAGTTTCTTCAAAATAAGCGAATGCGGCGGGGCAAACCTCTTCCGTAAGGTTCAAGGTAATTCTCATGTTTTCGAGGAAGGCTTCACAGTCTTCGGCAGCGGCGCTGTCCACCATGGATTGCCATGCCCAAATGGTTCCTTCAAGTTCGGGATATGTTTTCAAAACATCTTTGTCCGCAACGGTGAGCCCCGAGTTGCAAGCGGCAAGAAGGAGAGCGGTCAAAGTAAAGAGTGCGATTCGTTTCATAGTGTGGAATTAAGTGGGTTCATTGTAATGGAAAATACTACCGTAGGAAAGCTAAAACTTTTACCGTCATCTTTGGAAGCAAACGGTTTAAGGCCGTGAGGCGAAGTGCATCCGAGCCGCCTTCCAAGGTTTGAACCACCGCCAGTTTTTCGGGACCTTTTAAAAGGATGAGGGCGCGGGCTGATTGCTCCAGCGCCTTGGTTGTGAGCGTCAAACGTTCTTGAACGATTGTTCTTTTTGCGTTTGATTCGGTTGCCAACTCTTGCGATTCAAGTGCGGCTTCTCCTTCAAAAAGTGCAGCGATGTGGCCATCGGCACCGGCTCCTAAAATGAGAAAATCAAAAAGCGGTTTTCGTCCGTTCAATAAGTCCTTGAGTTTTCTGTTCATTTCTTGCACGGCGGATTCCTTTGGGAGAGCCGTATCGAAAGATAAAAGATTTTCAGGAGGCAAAGGAATTTTTTTTACCAGAGTTTCTCGTATCATGCGAAGATTGCTTTCGGGATGATCACTGGGTACGAAGCGTTCATCCACCAAAATGAGGCGAATGCGGTTCCATGGTAATTTTTCATTCGCAAGGAGTTCATAAAGATGCTTTGGAGTGGAACCTCCCGCGAGTCCGATGCGACATTCTTTTTGATTTTGAAGCGTTTCACGAATTGCAAGTACCGTGTCTTCCTTTGCCCTTTGCCAAAACTCTTCTTCGGACTCAGCGTAAAATATTACAGGATTATTCATGGGGAGTGTTAAACCAAGTAAAGCCATCCCTTTGAATGAGTTCATCAGCGGCTTTTGGGCCGAGGGTATTACGGTCGTAAACGGTTAAACATTTTTTCTTTCTTTGCAGTTTGTCGCAAAGTTTTTGCAAAGGGTCAACGATGCGCCAAGCTGAAAAAATTTCTTCAAAATTCAGGAAAAGGCCTTGTTTGCCGGCGACCACGTCAAGTAAGAGGCGTCCGTGTTCGACCAAACAGTCTCCGCTGCAATAAATCGGACGGCCTGTGGTGAGCGGATGGAAGTCGAAGGTTTTCCCCCCGAGTTTTGTGAGCAAATGAAACTCGATTTTTTCCGTGGGTTGGAGTTGAATGACGATTTTATTCGGAGGTAAATGTGGCAATTCTTTTTGAGCCCAGCGCGGTTTGAATTCAATCACCACGCCCGTCCATTTTTGCCTGAGACATTTCCCGCTTCGAATGTAAATGGGCACGCCCCTCCAAAGCGGATGCTTCATGGTCAGTTTGAGGGCGGCAAAAGTTTCCGTTTGAGAATCCGGCGGAATTCCTTTTTCTTTTTTGTAATTTTTATACTGGCCACGAACAATGGAATTTTTAATATCGTAAATTCGGATGGAATCCAATACTCGCGATTTTTCATGATGGATGGCCTCCGCATTGCGCTCGCGCGGAGCAAACATGGTGAGGTAAGCCAGAATTTGGAAAAGATGCGATTGAACCATGTCACGGATAATGCCCACGTGATCGAAATAATTGGAACGGCCTTCAATGTCTTTTTTTTCGAGTGCGGAAATCTGGATATTGCTCACATAATCCCCATGCATGAGCGAGGTCAAAATGGAGTTTGCATAACGCAGCGAGAGCAAATTGCTGACCGCTTCCTTGCCCAAATAATGATCGAGCAAATAAATTTGATCGGGCTCAAAACGTCGCTCCAACATTTTTTTGAGTTTTTTTGCGCTGCTGAAATTTGTTCCGAAAGGTTTTTCAATCACCAAACGAAGCGGTGCCTTTTTCGTATCGAAATTCACGTCCCCAAGATTTTTGAAAATATCCGGGAAAGCCATGGGCGGCACCGAAAAATAAGCCATTCGGATGCGGTTCTTATCCGTTTCGAGTTCTCTTAAATATTTGAGGAATCTTCGGTAGTCGGCTTCCTCATTGTATTGGCCGGTGAAATAAGTGACGTTCTTTAAAAGTTTAGCCAGCGCTTTTTCATCGATCAATTCCTCACTTTTGCGAATGGAAGCCTCAAAAAATTTTCGAAAGGCTTCATCCGTCATGGGCGTGCGAGCGTATCCCACAATTTTGTAATCCTTTGGCATTCGATTTTCTTTTTGCAACTCGTAAAGCGCCGGGAAAAGCTTCAGCCTTGCGAGTGATCCAGAAGCTCCAAAAATGAAGAGGGTGAAGTTTGCTTCAGCAATTTGAAATTGTGTCATTTTGTTCATGGCCAGTCGGTGTGAAAAGTTCCTTCTTTGTCTGTGCGTTCATAGCCGTGAGCCCCAAAACGATCCCGAAGACCTTGGATAAAATTCGCGGGCAAATGCGCGTGACGAAAGGCATCAAAATGACTTAGTGCCCCCGAGAAAGCAAACAGCGGAATACTGTGAAGCACTCCAGTGCTCACCACCAACTGTAAACTTTTCAGATTTTTTTGAATCATTTTTTGCGCGAATAGCGCTCCGTACAAACTTCGATTTTCACCCAGCAAAGACGCGTGCATGTCACGCAAAAGACTGTTTCGAATGATGCATCCGCCTTGCCAAAGACGAAGCGCTTCAGGGACTCGAAGCCCAAAATGATAATGTTCTTCCGCGGCCTTCAATAAGGAGATTCCTTGTTCGAAATTGGAAAGTCGCGTTACGACGAGAGCTTTCTCCAAATGTTCCACAAACTCGGAAACCAAAATATTGGGCACCTCCATCCGAACGGGATAGAGTGCCGCAAGCTCACTGCGAAGCGTTTTTAAAGAGGAAGTTTCTCGTGCAAAAACCGCCCCCGTAATGGAAGGCAAAGGTACTCCGAGCGCCAAGGCTTCTTCACTCGTCCACCGACCGGTGCCTTTTTGGCCCGCGGCATCCGAAATCAAATCCAGCAAAGGGCGACCTTCTTCTTTTCTTCGAAGGACTTCAATGGAAATCTCCAAAAGAAAAGAATTTAAAGATCCTTCGTTCCATGCGCTAAAAATGTCGGCGATTTCATCGTGTTCGAGGCGATAGAGAGTTTTTAAAAAATCGTAGGCTTCGGCCAGCATTTGAATTTCGGCGTATTCAATCCCGTTATGTACCATTTTTACAAAATGCCCCGCCCCGTTGGTTCCCATAAAAGCGTTACAAGCTTTCCCGTTAAAATCTTCCGCGGAAATGGCGTTCAAAAGAGGCTCAAATTCCTCCCACGCTTCGCGACTTCCTCCGGGCATCAGACTCGGACCTTTCAATGCCCCTTCTTCCCCACCTGAAATTCCCGTTCCCAAAAAATAAATTCCTTTTTCGAGCAATTTTTTCCCGTAGGCATCGCTGTCTTTAAAATGAGAATTTCCGCCATCCATCACGGTATCACCTTCGTGCAAAGTCTCCCTCAATTGCTCCAAGACTTCTTCGGTGGGTTTTCCTGAGGGAATCATTACGATCACGTGCCTGGGCCGCTCGAGGCTTTCCAAAAAATCTTCAAAATTGACCGCCCCATAAAAAGTCTCCGAGCCGTATTTTTTCACAAACTCCCCCACTTTTTTGTGTGTGCGATTCCAGAGGCTCACCCGAAACCCGCGAGAAGCGAGGTTACGTGCGAGAGCCGATCCCATGGTACCAAGACCGATGAGTCCAACTTGAGACGACATAAATGTGGCGTGGTTAGCGTTCTTCGGGCAAGGGAGCTTCAATAATATCGATGTCCGTTTGTTCTCGAGAACGATCCCGCAAACGAATGAGAACGGTCTGGATACTGAGCAGCGCCACTTGGCGTATTTTATCTTCCGAAAATTCGAGCCCGCGGCGATAAAAATACTCTTCCAAAGAAAATTGTAAAAGGTCGAGTAAAATGGATTTCAATTTTTGATCGGGCGTGAGCACGGTAAGCAAGGTCTTCCCCGGCAAGAGGAGCCCTGCCGACAAAATGGCATCTCCCCACGCGTTGAGTTCTTTCTTAATCTCATCGGGAATGAATTCTTCCCCAACCGCACGAAGTGCGGAATCTTCAGGATTGCCTCCATCAAAACTCTCAATCAACTCTTTTTCCATTTCAGGATCCGCTATGGAAAGAACGGCCAAAATAAAAGCACCAGGCACATTTTCTTCCAACAATTTCACCACCAAAAAAACGACGTCTGATTTCCCCGTATCGCGCATGAGTCGAATCAAAAGTTGAGCCAATTTATCTTCCTTCTTTTTTTGCGCCGCTTGATGGGCGCTCATGTTTTTAATCGCCCGGGCCGCCTCGCGCATTTGTTCTTGAAACTGCTCCCGCGACTCCGGGGAGCCGGCCCCTTCCGTCTCGAGTCCGAAAAAAGATTCTAAAGTCATAGTTTAATTACTTTCCGAGTTTACGAACTAAGAAATTATAAAGCCAAACTAAAATGTAGGTTCCAACGAAGCCGTCGAGGAAGCCCCAAAGAAGACCCCAAAACGCACCGGCGCTTGTTGCCGCATAATTGGGATAAGTCTCAGCCATGAGGTCAATCCATGACGGAGCGTAGCCCCATTTTATGGCAATAAAAGTCCAAACAAAAAGGCAAACAGCCCACAGTATTCCTACCGAAAGAGCCGCTGCGAGAGCGTTGAGTTGAGTTTTCATAATGCGTGGGTTAGAAAAACTACCCAAAGAGGATAACTGTTTTAGGCTTTAAGTGCAATTATTTCGATTGCTATTTTAAGGCTGCTTTTTTTTTACGCTGCACTTCGTGCAGTAACGTGCACCAAACTGTCGTAGCGAGAGGTGCCATCGAACTTGCGTTGGCGCTTTTCCGTGAATTCCACCTTTCCATCAATCAAGGCGAAGAGAGTGAAATCACGTCCGGTTCCCACATTGTGACCGGGATGCCATTTGGTTCCCTTTTGTCTGACAAGGATGGATCCGGCCGTCACGATTTCTCCGGCAAAGCGTTTAATTCCAAGGCGTTTCGCCTGCGAATCTCTTCCGTTTCTACTTGAGCCTCCG
>MFXB01000032.1:2029-7611 GCA_001787475.1 Candidatus Peregrinibacteria bacterium RIFCSPLOWO2_01_FULL_48_20 | reverse complement strand
TAACAACCGCCGGAAACCGTGGAGTGCTTGAAGAGTTCGAAGAGCACATCATAAGGAGTCATGTTCACGCCTTCTTCTTCGGAAATTTGAATGCACGCTTTTACAAAGTCGCTGAGGTCATTGAGGTACCGAGTTGCCACCGCCGGCACATACGCGCTTCGGGTTAAAACTCCGATTTCTTCCAAAATTTGATTTTCCTGAATCTTTGGATTAGCGCCCTTGGCGTGTTCGGCGAACAAACGGTGCGGATTATTGAGTTTCGTGTCCAAAAACAAAAGAAAAGACAAAAAGTCTCTTCCACGTACGGAAGGCGCAAAACCGTAACCGGGATCTCCTCTGGATAGGTCGGCAATATCCTCGAGCTTGTTGTGTTCTTTGGCGAGTCCTTGGAGCAAAGGGAACAATTGGAATGGATTGCTGTGTTCCACGGAGAACCCCCAAGTGTTATCGTAAAGCTTCATAGTCTGGAGTCTAAGGCGCTCCGTGCGCGGCTGCAAGTCAAAAAAACCGCCGCCAAATGCGTTCAAACAGGGAACGAGGTTCCCGTTCCCTTTGGAGTTCCACTTGCAGTCTTTCCAAAATGTGGATGAGCATCATTTTTTCTTTATGCTGCATTTCAATGATTTTCGCGTAGTCGGGAAGATTTCTGTCAAGGGTATAAAAATCGTTTTCCAAAAGCGGCTCCAAGTCACTTTGACTAGTCAAAATTGGAAGCTGTATAGGCGCCGAAGGTTTCTGCTCTACATCAAGCGGCGGAATGGGCTTTTGTATAGGCGAATTAAAAAACATTTCCTCCTTAACTTCAGGTTCGGGCATAGGCTTTTTCCCCATTGCGCCTCCGCTACGCTCCAGCGTGTCCTCCCGATTCACAACATACTGAAACCCTTGAGGACTTTTCACCCGCTTTGCAGGGAGTTCTCCTCTTTTAATCATGCGCCTGACCGTCTGCACCGATTTGCCCAAACCCTTCGCGGCTTCTTCAAGCGTTAGAAAATCTTGTTGATTCATAAGGGAAAGGTGATTAGAACACAAACCGTCGCCTTATCACAAGTGTATAGGCGGAATATGGCTTCTTGTAAAGGAAAAATCAAATCCGACTAGTCAAATGTATAGTCGAATTATACCACATTGGATAGGCGGATTTTTTAGGCCTTTTTTGACTAGTCGGCGACTAGTCGGCGCAGCCGAGTCCCCATTTTTTCAGGTTAATTGTGCAAAACTTTTTGACTAGTCGGACGTAAAATTTTGACTAGTTGACGAAAATTTTCCAAATTCCGACTAGTCGGCACCTTATCAACCCCTATTCTCAGATAAAGTTTGTTTATTTCAAAATTTTTGCTAGAATTCCGTTTAGCACTCGGCAGTGCCGAGATTCTAATAAAATAATTGCGCCTGTGGAAAATCTCCGCCTTTCCTGGGACCTCTTCATTCTCGTCTTCTTTGGGATTGTGATTGCCTACAGCTTTATTATTGGGCGCAACCAAACCTTAAAAGTCATTATTTCAACCTACATGGCCATTCTCACCGCGGATGGCCTCGGTAACCTGATCAAAACCTATTTACTGCCCGCCGCCCCGACTCTTCAGGGAGAAATGGGAGATCAAGCCATGGTCCTTATCAAAATTTTCACTTTTGTTCTCGTTATTGTCATTCTTGCCATTAAAGGTGGCTTTCGGGTTGACGTGCTTCCAGAACGCTCGGTTGTCACGCGAGTTTTGGCCAATCTGAGCTTCGGGTTTTTAAATGCCGGTCTTTTGGTGAGTACTCTCCTGGTTTACCTTACAGGGGGTTCTTTTGTATCGGGAAGTATCTCCGCAGGGTTCACAACCAGTTTGTATCAAGAGTCTCTTTTCGTAAAATCCATTGTCGATAACTACAACGTTTGGTTCGCTTTACCTGTAATCGGGGTGGTTTTGGTCAGTTTATTCCAGCGCGCGGAAGATTAGCTTGCATCACTCGCCACGGCTCCCTAAAATACGCCCCGTACAACGTGGGTCAGTAGCTCAGTTGGTAGAGCAACAGCCTTTTAAGCTGATGGTCCCGGGTTCGACTCCCGGCTGACCCACCACACTGCACGAAGTGCAGCATAGTAAAAGATCGTCGCGTCAACGACTCCTTATTTTATAAACAAAACTGGACACCACTTCACTGTCCTTCTCGCCACCTGTTCCAACCTGTAAAAAGCCACCCGATCTTTTCCACAAACTTCGACAAAATTTTGTGCAAAACTAAAACAGATTAAACCCACCCTTACTCACCTCAATCCCTCCTTCCGCCGCCAACTGTTCATACAGTTCACGTTCCTTTCGGCTGAGTTTTTCGGGCACTTTCAAATGAATCGTAACCTTATGGTCGCCCAAAGCCTCAGATTTCAGAGAAGGCGCGCCCTTCCCCTTAATGGTAAGCACGGTCCCATCTTGAGTGCCGGCGGGCACTTTCACCGTTTCCTTTCCATGAATGGTATCCACCTTAATGGTCGCTCCCAGGGTGGCCTGAACCAAAGGAATACTCTCGGAAGAGAAAATAGTTTTTTCTTCTCGAAAAAACTTCGGATGTTCCGCAACACGAATCTCCAGGTATAAATCCCCATATTCACCGCCCAGTACACCGGCCGCTCCTTTTCCTTTTAACTTGATCGTGGTGCCATCTTCAATTCCTTTGGGAATTTGCACGCTCACTTCACCGCTTTGCTTGACGCGTGTCTGTCCATTGCATTTTTTGCAAATTTGATCTGGAATCTCGCCACGGCCTTGACACTGTGGACACAAATGTACACTGCTGATCGCCCCCAAAATCGTTTGTCTTGTACTGCGAACTTGCCCTTGTCCTTTACACTGGTCACAGGTTTTTATGGCGCTGCCCGGCTCTGCACCGGTTCCTTTACACGGGTCACACTGTTCCGGTTTGGTGATTTCCAAATACTTGGTAACCCCAAATACAGCCTCTTCAAACTTAATTTTAATCCGGGTTTCAATATCCTGTCCTCGAATAGGCCCGGTTTTTTTACGACTTTTCCCACCTCCAAAACCAAAACCCCCGCCTTCTCCAAAGAAACTCTCAAAAATATCGGCAAAGCCCCCAAACTGGCTGGGATCGAAGCCGGCCGCTCCTTGATAGTAAGCGCCGCCGCCCCCTTGCCCGCTCACACTGCCAAACTGATCGTACTGACTGCGCTTCTGTTTATCCGAGAGCACCTCGTAAGCCTCTTGAACCTCTTTAAATTTACGTTCCGCATCCTTATCGCCCTGATTCTTATCGGGATGGGACTCTTGTGCCTTTTTACGATAAGCGCGCTTAATATCGGCATCAGAGGCGTTTTTTTCCACCCCCAAAGTTGAGTAAAAGTCTGTCATGGTTTCCACTTTATTGGATTTTCATTTGAAAGCAAGGAATAAAATAAAACATTTAAGGGAATCCGCAAGAATAATAGTAAAGTCCGGCTGTATAGGCGGAAAAGTGTTGTTAGTAAGCCAAAAGAATGGTTTTGACTAGTCGGAATTCAGGCACCTATACAGAAAGATCGAAGGGCTGATTTGCGTGTATAGTCGGATTGGTTGTAGAGTATACGTTCTAATCTGTTAAATTGCCTTAAATTTTGACTAGTCGGCGCCTATCCAAATGGATATTTACAAAATTTAAAATGTATTAAAATTTACAATTAAATAATGAAAGCTATTTTGTCAAAAAAGAAAAAATGGCTTAAACAAAACGTTAAATAGGTACAAAAAATACTAAATTTTCGCTTCGCCTATACAAAATTTGCTGTATAGTCGGTTTTTATTTGTCAAGACATTGTCCATTTTGTCCATAAAGTCTTGAAAGAATGGACACAGGTCAGTAAACTTTCCGAAGTTGCTTTGCACGGTCCCATCGTCTAGGGGTTAGGACACTGGATTCTCATTCCGGAAACAGGGGTTCAATTCCCCTTGGGACTACCACACTGCACGCAGTGCAGCTATAGATAAAGGGCCGGAGGCGACCATTAATGTCCTGTCCTGTCAACTTATTCACTGAAACAATTGTCTACTTATGTCCGTTAAACTAGACAGCACGCCATTCTCTGCAAGCGACACCAAATAAAAAATAGAATTTCTCCCTTCACTTACGAACCTTTTTCCGATTCGCTCCTTGAAAACTCGGCCATCGAAACAGGATAAAATCCCAGTTTCGAGTCAATAAAAATAGAGATACCTTTATATTACTTATGGATCCGCTTCTTTATTAGGTCGAAGGGGTGGATGAATAGCCGGCACTGCCGGGAAAACCAAACAGACTTATTCTGATTGCGCTTATTCTGACCTCACTGCACAAAGTGCAGCCTTAAAAAGCCGCACGCAGTGCATCCTTCCAAGTTTTGCTTTCTTGGTCGGATGAGACTCTGTTGCTTATTCTGTATTCGGAACACGGTTCCGAACTTTTATTTCTTTTATTTCTTTATTTTAATCCTTTTTATGGATATCTCTTTCGTAATTCGAAAGCTCCAGAAATCCATGGCCGGATTCACCATTCTTGCTTTGCTCGCATCCTTTGTGAGCTTTACAGGAGTGGCTTCTGCAGACACATTCCCCGACGTCGACTCAGATCACTGGGCCTACGACTACGTGGATGCAATCTCAGATGCAGGAATCATGTCCGGTTATGACAATGGAGACTTCGGAGTAGATGATGTTCTCACACGAGACCAAGCTACAAAAGTTCTCGTTCTTGCCTTCCTTGGTGAAGACGCAGTGGACGCAGACTATGATGCCGGGTTCTCCGATGTGAGCAGTTCTAACACTCTTGAAGACTACATCAACACGGCCGCCCTCTACGACATTGTAGCCGGCTACACCGATGCTGATGGAGATGCTACAGGAGAATTCGGTTCCGGTGATTACGTCAACCGCGCGCAATTTGCGAAGATGGTTGTTGAAGCCGCCGGTCTCGACCTCGAAGCCGACTACCAGGGCTACTTCTCAGACAATGATGAAGATGCTTGGTACGGTATGTACCTCGAAACCGCTTACGCCTGGACCATCATGGACGGTTATGATGATGGAACCGCAGGTCCTTCCGACAATGTAACACGTGGACAAGCCTCCAAACTCGCTTTGCTGGGCATGGATCCCGTTTACCGTGGCGAAGGCGATGACGATGACGATGATGACGACGACACCACTGGTGATGACGATGATGATGACGACGACGATGTCACCGAGGGTGACCTCAGCGTTGAAGTCAGCGACGACTCACCAGTAGCTATGACCATTCCTTCCAACGCTACTTCCGTAACATTGGGAGCTTGGGATTTCACAGCCAACGGTGGAGACGTTACCATCGACTCTCTCGCATTCCACCACTATGGAATCACAACGCTTTCCACCTCTCATCAAGTTTACCTTTATGAAGGCAGCGAGCGTTTGACTTCCGGAACCACGATTGGTACTTCCGATAACACGGCCACCTTCACCAAGGATGTGGAGGTCGGATCCGGCGACACGGTTACACTCTCCGTCCGTATGGACATGGGTGATTACACCGCCACCGGAGAAGTGGGTCTTGAAATCGTAAGCGCCGATGCAGTTGATGCCGGTGAAGCTTCC
>MFXB01000032.1:0-2018 GCA_001787475.1 Candidatus Peregrinibacteria bacterium RIFCSPLOWO2_01_FULL_48_20 | reverse complement strand
TTTCCCCGCGCAAGCCGAAAAGCACACAATTTCCTCAACCGATGCCGGAACACTTACCGTTGAAAAGAATGGTAACGTGGACAACGCTCAAGTTGGAGAAGATAGTGCACAAATCGCCAAGTTTAAACTCTCCGCCGCTACTGAAGCAGCCGGACTGGAAGAACTTGGTATCTATATCGCCGGAAGTGTAAACACTGCCGACGTTCAAAACTTCAAGCTTTATGTTTCCGGCGATGACGCCGAACCTATTGCCGAAGTGGAAGCCGTGGATGACAACGACGTTGTTCGTTTCGTCGTCACGGAGTCCGATGCCGTCACCGCCTTTGCAAGCGACTCCGATGAATGTACAAATTCAGACGGTTACTGTATTGCCAAAGGAGGTTCCAAGAGTTTCTACATGACGGGTGATTTCAACACCGGTCGTACCGACGATACCGTTAAGGCCTACGTTGATCAGAGCACGGATGTGTTCGCACGTGGAGCGCTCTACGGTTCAGGTATGTCCGTAACTCGTGGAGATTACAACGGAGACACGGACGGTGGTGATACCGATTCCACCGCTTGTAGTTCCACTTCCGATGGAGACTGTTCTTACTCCACTCTTGAAGGAGGAGACGTCACCATCACTTCCAGTGGACCGGCCGCTATGGATATCGCTACGAATGCCAGGGACGTTTCCGTCCTAGACTTCAGTATCGTTTCCGTAACGGACGTTACTTTCGACAGCTTCCCCATCACTATGGATACAACCGAAGCTGAAGCCACGGAAGGTCTCTTGGACGCTACCACGGCCAACTTCACCGACGTTAAGATCATGAACACCGATACCGGTGCTGCACTCTTTGCCGGCGTGGACGCCACTTCATTCAAGACAGCTCAAGGTGGCGCTACCGCCATCCTCGAGGCTGCCGGAGATGATGCAGCTTCCTACCACCTCTACACGGATGACTTTGAAATGGTTGCCGGAGAGGAACTCAACTTGGCTCTCACCATGGATGTCCGAAATCTAAGTACTTTGGATCTCATGACATTCACGGCCGGCCTTGACTTGGGTTCA
Organism: Candidatus Peregrinibacteria bacterium RIFCSPLOWO2_01_FULL_48_20; assembly: GCA_001787475.1. GTDB lineage: Bacteria > Patescibacteriota > Gracilibacteria > UBA1369 > 2-02-FULL-48-14 > 2-02-FULL-48-14. The sequence continues at coordinate 961 of MFXB01000032.1, read as the reverse complement.
ACCTATCCTCAACTCAAAGACACCAACAACAAGACCCTCACGAACTCTTCCGTATTAGTGCCAGCTTCGGCTATTACTTCGAAGACCATGACGGTCCGCACACCTTCTCTTGCCCTTTCTTTGGCTTCTTCCCCAACGGGATCGAACACCTACGTGAAGGGAACGGATGATGTCGCTTTCGTTGGATACGTCTTCGCTTGTGGAGATTCCAGCAATTGTCGTGTTACCAACCTCACTTTGGCCGGTTACTACGATGATGAAGGAGATGCCACCGACTTTGACAACGCCTCTGCCGCCGATCATACAACCGGTCTGACAGCCATCGTTGGAAGCGTTTCTCTTGAAGATGGAGACGGCACTGAAATTGCCGCCGCCAAATCGATCAACTCCACCACCTTCGCTGTCACTTACGACAGCATGGATTGGACGATTGATGCCGGAGAAACCGAAATTCTCTACGTTGTTGGAGACCTCTCCACCACAGCCTTCGCCAACAGCGATGCTGAGAACGTAGTGTTCACCATCGGTTCCGCCGCCAACGTCACCGTTGAAGATGCAGATGGAAATACCTTCAGCGCAACAGCGGGAGGAAGCACAACCGGAACGGTTAATATTCCCACAAGCTGTACCAGCTCCACCGACTGTACGGGAGCTCCGGGCGCTTATGTGACCACCTCCAACGGAGGTTCTCTCACGGTTGCCGTTTCTTCCAGCACCGCTCGTGAAAACATTTTGATTTCAGGATCTTCAGACCTTGAAATTTCCTCTTTTGAATTCACTTCAACTTTGGAGGCTTTCACGGTTAACAACCTTTCTCTGAACAACAGACAAAGCGCGACCACAACGGCTGCCCTTGGAGACTACGACAACAACGTCAGTAGCGTTACCGTTGTTTACGACGATGTGGATGGAACCTCTGTGGAAGACACCGCCTACCTCGTTAGCGGTACGGCGACCTTCT
>MFXB01000031.1 GCA_001787475.1 Candidatus Peregrinibacteria bacterium RIFCSPLOWO2_01_FULL_48_20 | reverse complement strand
TACTTTGGGAGCTATCTTGGATGTGGATGGAAACTTGGGCATTACTGCCGGGATCTTGGACACGGCGAACACTTTAAACTATGGCATCACGGTGGGTGGAAACTGGGCCAATACGGGAACTTTTACGGCACGCAGTGGGACGGTGACGTTGGACACTGCTGCAACTTCAGTTATTTCCGGCAATACCACCTTCAATAATCTCATGTGTGTCACCGCCGGGAAAATACTCACGTTTACGGCGGCCAGCACGCAAACCGTTTCAGGATTACTCACCTTAACGGGTGCTTCCGGCAACTTGCTAACGCTTAGCAGCTCCGTAAATGATACCGCTTGGAACCTCACGGTGAACGGAACCAGCTCTGTGGATTATGTGAGTGTTCGTGATTCCAATGCAGGGGGAGGAAATGCCATCACACATGCGGTGAGTCCATCCAGATCTGTGAGTGTTTCCAATAACACCAACTGGAGTTTCAACGCTGCTCCCACGGTGGCATCTATCACTGGGGTACAATCTTCGGATGGAACGACGAATGTTACCATCACCTTCGTCATGGATGATCCGGATGATGACAATACTCTTCAGGCCAAGGTGGAATACAGTTTGGATGGTGGTGGCACTTGGGCGGATCCCACTCTTTCCACGACGGGATCGGATACGTCTGCAACTCAGGGAGATCCTTCGGTGAACAATGCCGTGACCTACCAAGTGGGACAAAGTGGGGCTTTCATTTTAAGTGCCAGTGGTGCCAATACAGTGACCACTGTTTGGGTCGGTGCCACGGATCTTTTGACCACTGTGAATATTAGCAACGCTCGCATAAGAATCACTCCTTATGATGGCACGGTGGAAGGTACAGCGGGCAGCAGCTCCAACTTTATTCTGGATCGGGTCGTGCCCACCGGTTTGGCCAATCTGGGCCATGCGGATTTTTCTACTGTTCGTGTCACGCTTAAATGGACGGCCGCTGCGGATACAAATTTCAATCACTATGAAATTTGGTACGACGATACTCAAAGCGATGTGCAAAATCGCAACGGCAGCGCTACGGAATGGGACAATGATAACGATTCCAATTTGGCAACGGCCGGCACTGTTAGTACGACCATTACCGGTATGGATCCGCGCAATAAATACTATAAAATTTTCGCTGTCGATAACTATGGAAACGAACTGACGACTTCCGATTATTATGTATCCGGAGGAGGAGGTTCCAGTAGCAGTAGTAGCACCACCACAACCACAACGCCCGCCACAACCACCACAACCACAACTACAACCACGCCCACCACCACGCCCACCACAACCACCACTGAAACGGAGGAAGAAGTCACGGCCGGAACCGATGATGATGAAAGTACCGATGAAGAATCTGCAAGTGAAGTGACAGAGGAGGAAGAAGTGGTGGAAGAGGAAGAAGAAGAAGAAGAAGAAGAAGAAGTGGTGGAAGAGGAAGAAGAAGTGGTGGTGGAAGAAGAAATTTCGGAAGAGACTTTGGCCACTTGGGAAGAAATTGACTTGGTGACCACCACGCACTGGTCTCAAGGTTATGTGAAACATCTTGTGGAAGAACAACACATTATTGAGGTGGCGGTGAGCACGCCTTCGTTCATGGAGATCTTGACCAATGTTTTTGCCACTCCAAACGCTGCTATTAACAGAGAAGATTCTTTGGAGTTTCTTTTGGTTCTCTCCGGCTACGCGCTCGATACGATGACCATCAATACCATTCGTTATCCTTTTTCGGATGTTGATTTTGACAGCGAAAATGCCGCTTATATTCAATATGCTTACGATGAACAGCTCATTCAGGGATATCCGGATGGAACGTTCCGTCCCGGCAGCACCATCAATCGTGCGGAGGCCTTAAAATTGGCCACCTACTTTTTCCATGGGCCTTGGACGCATCCAGTTTATGGCGATGAACTTTTGGCTTCCTTTGAGCTTACGGAAAATCCCTTTTCCGATGTGGACATCAATCAGTGGTATGCGCCTTATGTCATTTATGCCTACAAAAACGGAGTGGTGAACGGTTATGGCGACGGTACTTTCGGGCCGGGGAACGATGTGACTTACGCGGAATTTTTGAAGATTGTGACGCTCATGAAAGATATTGAAAATGCTATTCAACTGGCGGCGGAACTCGAGTAAGATAAGGACCATGGACGACATTTATTTACCCGAAGAAGAATCCGACGATTCCATTGAATTTGAAAAGCGTTCTTTGGAGGAGGAAAAGCCTTCACATCCGTCGGGAGTGAGTCCTTCGGGTTATGTGAAAATCACGTTCGATCGCTTTGTGACCTTGGTTGCGAATCACAGTTTTGTGGAAGTGGTGGAACGCAATAAAGACGAGGAAATTATTTTGAGCACCAATTTGCTCACGGATCTTGCCAATGCGCGCCGTTTTTCTCCCGGAACCAAAGGTCCGGTGATGGTGCTGGGTGGACTCGCGATTGGAATTTTATTCGGTTATCTCATTTTCAATGGCGCGGTATAAACGCATCATGCTGAAAGTTTCCGGCGAACATTTGGCCGGAAAAGACGGAGTGGGTGCCGACGGTGCCGCGCTTAAAGTTTTGGCCGAGGAAATCCGGATTTTGGTGAAAAAGAAAATTCAAGTCGCCGTGGTGGTGGGCGGAGGAAATTTTTGGCGTTTTCGAGACAATTCCGGTTTGCGTTTGGCGCGCAGCGTTTCCGATTCGGTGGGCATGCTGGCGACGATGATGAACGCCAGTCTTTTGACCGAGGCTCTGAATCAAACGGGCGTTAAAGCTTTTGCTTTGGCCACTCATGCCGATGGGTACTATGCCTACAATTATTCGCCGGAGTTGGGAAAGAAAATTTTGAACGATGGAGGCGTGGTGATTTGCGCGGGTGGAACGGGGAATCCTTACTTCACCACCGATTCGGCGGCCGCGCTCCGGGCACTTGAATTGCAATGCGCAGTTTTGTTGAAGGACACGAAAGTGGAAGGCGTGTATGACAAAGATCCGCTCAAACACAAGAACGCAAAATTTTTCCCCAAAATTTCTTATGCGGAAGTTTTAAAACGCGAACTTCAAATTATGGACCAGACGGCCATTGTGCTTTGTAAGGAAAACGGGCTCCCCGTACTTGTCTTCCAAGGGAAGCGTGGCAATCTGCTCAGGGCGGCAAGCGGGAAAAAAATCGGAACTTTAATCACTGCACGAAGTGCAGCCTAAAAAAGATGTCGCGTTAGCGACTCATTAATCAATTAAATTATGCACATTCTAGTTACTCAAGCCAATCAAGATTTTGCGAAGACCAGTACTCATCTTCAGGATGAATTCAGCAAACTGCAAATTGGGCGCGCGTCTTCTTCTATTGTGGAAAACCTCATGGTGGAAGCGTACGGCGTGATGCAACCGGTGAAGTCCGTTGCCAGCGTGAGTGTGCCGGACGGCCGCACGGTTCAAATTCAACCCTGGGACAAATCGATGCTCGCCGGAATTGAAAGAGCCATCCAAGTTTCGGATCTCAATTTGAATCCGGTGAACAACGGGCTCGCCATCATTTTGAATATCCCTCCGCTCACAGAGGAGCGTCGTCGCGACTTGGTGAAAGTGGTTGGGCGTTTGGCTGAAGAAGCGCGTATTGCCATTCGGAACCTTCGCCATGAAACCATGGGCACGTTCAAACGCATGGAACATGAAGGTGATATGACCGAGGACGACCGAAAGGGAAGTGAAAACGCACTCCAAGAAGGCGTGGATAAAGTAAATAAAGAGATCGACGAGTTGGCCAAAAAGAAAGAAGAAACCATAATGACATTATGAATATACTTATCACTGTTGTTGTTTTTTTGATTATTTTCTCCGTTCTCATTTTGATACATGAGTGCGGGCATTTTTTTGCGGCGAAGCGCGCCGGCGTGAAAGTGGAAGAGTTTGGGTTTGGTTTGCCGCCTCGTCTGTTTGGCATCAAGCGTGGAGAGACTCTCTACAGCATTAACTGGATTCCTTTCGGCGGTTTTGTACGCATGCTCGGCGAAGATTCCACCACCAAAGAATCGAAAGGCAGTAAGCGCAGTTTTGAGAATCAGTCTTTGCGTGCGCAAGCGTTCATTGTTTGCGCGGGAGTGCTCATGAATCTTCTTTTGGCTTTTGTACTGCTCACGATTGGTTTTACGGTGGGTATTGAACCGCTCATCAGCACGGAGGAGGACTTTTTGAATGAAATTCGAAACGGCACGGTAAACGTGGAGCCGGCGCCGACCGGCAATGCGGAGGCCTTTTACTTGCCGCGTTTGGTTTATCATGAGGACGCTTCGTCGGTTTTCAGCGGCTTGCTTTTGGACGGGGACGCTCTTATTCAAGTGGGTGATCAAGAGGTTTTGAGTGAGGAAGATTTAGCCCCGGTCTTTAAAGGGCAGGATGCCGTTCAGCTCACGGTTTATCGTGAAACGATGGGCGAGTTCGTTCTTTCTTTCGATCTGCCCGATTCTCATCCGCTTATCACTTATATAGAAGAGGACTCGCCGGCGGCTCTGGCCGGATTCCGGTTGGGCGATCAAATTTTAGCCATAAACGGTTCGGACGTGCGTCTTGCCGAGCAAGTCACGATCATGAGTCAAGAATCGGAAGGAGTGCTGCTTTATTCGATTTTGCGCGGGGAAGAGGAGTTGAGCTTTTCCGTGGAACCGAGGGCGGAAGATAGGCGAGTGGGAATAGCCATTGCCGATTTGCTTCCTTATTACGGTAACTTGTCGCTCTATACCAACTATGTTCCTCACATGCTCGTGAACATTGAAACGGTGAGTTACGGACTTTCCGCCCCGCTCGTGGCTTTGGAAGAAATGGGTCGTTTGGGAAAAACAACGGCGGTGATGTTTGTGAGCGTTTTGAAAGAATTTTTAACCGGCGGGGAAGTGCCCGACGGAGTTTCCGGTCCGGTGGGCATCGCTCAAATGACTTTTGTGACCGTGCAGGCGGGTTTTGCCGCCACCTTGCGTTTCGTCGCGCTTTTGTCGCTGAGCTTGGGCGTGATCAATATTTTACCCATTCCCGCTCTCGATGGCGGTAAATTTTTCTTTATTGCGGTGCAGGCCATTACGGGCCGAAAACTCAACGCAAAATACGAACGGCTCATTCATGCCGGAGGCTTTTTGTTTTTGATTTTGTTTATTTTGTATGTGACGTTCAACGATGTAATTGGATTGTTCTAAACTCACGGAGCGTATCGTCAATGGATTCTCACAAAGATTTTCTTGCGGTAAAGGTGCCGGGCGATTTACTATGGCTTCCCAACACCCATCACTCGCACGCTCTATGGAATCGGTACTTCCCGGGCAGGATCTTTGGCTTCGAATCCTGGAAAAAGTGGAAATCGAAGTTAAACGCCCCCATTTTCTTACTTGGTTCCAGAATACGGCGATTCTTTCGTTTCATGATGGGCTTTTGGTGATTGGCGCTCCCAATATTTTTGCCAAGGATTGGCTTGAAAATAAATTGGGCGCTCAGCTTTTGGAAGCGGTGAAAACGGTGTATCCAGAGGTGCGGGAAATTATGATTGAAGTGGATCCGAACTTGGGACTTCCCGAAGATCTGCGAGGCGTGGATGTGACCAAGTTTTTTGCCAAAGAAAAAAAACCGCGCAAACTTCCCGGTAAGCAAGAAGTACGTTTGCTCGAAGGTATTTCCAGCAAATGCATCAATCCCAAGTTCACGCTGCAAAATTATGTGATCGGTCCCAGCAACCGTTTGGCACACGCCGCTTCCATGGCGGTGGGAATGAGCCCCGGGTCCATTTATAATCCGCTCTTTGTGTATGGCGGAGTTGGACTCGGAAAAACTCACCTTTTGCAAGCCACCGGAAACGAAATCCTCCGCAACGATCCCGATAAAGTGGTGGTGTACATGACCTCGGAACGTTTCACCAACGAAATTGTGGAAGCTATCGGAAAGCGCAATTCCAAGGATTTTAAGGATCGCTACCGTAAAGTGGATTGTCTCATTATCGACGACATTCAGTTTTTGGCGAACAAAGATCGCACGCAGGAAGAATTTTTCCACACCTTCAACGAGCTTTATGACAACGGAAAACAAATCATCATCAGTTCCGATAGGCCACCCAAAGAGCTCAACGAACTGGAAGATCGCTTGGTGAGTCGTTTTGAGATGGGCATGATTGTGGATGTTCAGTTCCCCGACTATGAAACACGGCTCGCCATTTTGCATGCCAAGTGCCGCCAACACGAAATCCTCATTCACGCGGAAGTTTTGGAGTTTATCGCCACCAATATTCACGATTCCATTCGAGAGCTGGAGGGTGTGCTCATTCAAGCCATCGCGCAGGCGCAACTCGAACATTCCACTCCCACGGTTCGCAGCGTGGCCAAGATCATTAAAAAGCTCGGACGCGATAATCTGCAAGGAATGGATCAACAAGGAAGTGAGGTTTCCCGAGGCCTCCACAGTGAAGAAGTCATTGAAATTGTGGCTCGCTATTTCCGCCTACCGTCCGATGAGCTCATGGGGGAGTCGCGTAAAAATGCGGTCTTACTTCCGAGGCAAGTGGCGATGTATCTGCTCCGAAATGAGCTCAATTTGGCTTATGATCAGATTGGAAAAGAGTTCGGCGGGAAAAATCATACCACTGTTATTCATGCCTGCGACAAAATTGACATGAGGCTTAAGAAAGATAAAAACTTGCTTCGCGACGTAAATTCCATTAAGAAGGAGATGGGACTTTAGTTCTCATCATGAGCTATACCTATTATAGACGATATCAACCTTCACGCCGACGCAGCGGTTTCAAGTCGTTTTTCTGGTTGGTACTCTTTTTGGTATTTTTCTTTTTGATTTTGAAAGCCTGTGTTTCCGTCTTCAGTTCCTTCGCCGAAGATAAAAAAGATGAGGCGGTGCTTTCCGTAATAAAGGGAAATGCCGAAATTTTGGAGTGGGGACAATCGGACGCAAAATCCGCTTCCGATTCCGAGTTGGTTCTTGTGGGAGATCAAATCACAACAGTGGAGGACAGCCGGCTTTCTCTTTCCTTCTATAACGGTACCCTCGTTTACTTGGACGAGAATACCAAACTGAAGATTGCGGAATTTACGGCCGGAGAATCGCACAATCAAATGGAGCTTCAGGTGGTGGACGGTCAAATTTGGGTGGAGCATTTGGCTCAAGACGAAGGCGAACTCGAACTCCTCATTCAGACGGATGTGATGAATCTGCAATCTTTCCAAGGGACTTACTTGGTGTCGAATCGGGTCGATGAGGAGCGGGTGGCGGTGAAAAGCGGGCAAGTGGGCGTGGACTTTGTGGATAGGGGAGAGGAAGAGCTGGTGATCGAATCCCTCACTATAAAGGAAGGCGAGCAAAGTCTTTTGA
>MFXB01000030.1:8520-9396 GCA_001787475.1 Candidatus Peregrinibacteria bacterium RIFCSPLOWO2_01_FULL_48_20 | reverse complement strand
ATACACCAGCAAAAAACTTCGGTTAGGCGCGAACGTTATATGAAAAATTGCCCATTATGATTGAAGAAATACAAAAGCTCTCACTGAAAATGGACGAACTGATCAAAGTTCTCACTCCACCAAACCTAATTTCTGATTTGGCTTTTTGGAGCAACATTGTTTTGATAATCACTCTCTTCGTTCTAATTTGGTACACAATAGAAACTCATCAAATAGCCAATCAAACAAAAGAATCAAATTTGAGACCGGTTATATTAAGGGCTGGTTTCATAAAAAATTGGGACAGTATTAAGGCGGCCCCTAAAGACAATAAGGTAGACAGCAAAGATTTACTTCAATTTAGAATCTTAAAAAACATCGCTACGAGCATCCAAGGCTATATCATAATCAATGGTCTCAAATTTGAATTACTCTTTGGGCACAATATATCGAGAATTGAAGAAACAAAGTTTCAGTTCGAACCAAACTGGGGATGGGCAACAGTTGATACAGTTTTAGCAGCCACATTCAAAGAAGAAGGTAAATCAACCAAAAAGCCAAATCAGATTGTCATGAGCTACAAGGATATTGAGGGTAACAAATATCACACAATAGAAACTGAGAACTTTGATCAGAAATGCTTTAGAGGAAAGTGTAAATAGACAATGGGCAATTCATCATATAACTACTTATATCGAAGTCAAACAAAAAGTGATGGTATTTCATGAATTGATGAATGGTGTACCGCGAGTCCAAACGGCGTGGATTACATGAACCATTTTTCTCATCACGGCGCAGTCATTTTTACAGCCGGAGCAATCGGTGTTTTTGTGGACAGCGGAAGAGTGGCAAAATATTTCCTCGATGGAATAACAATGGAAAACAACATGCTCATCG
>MFXB01000030.1:0-8453 GCA_001787475.1 Candidatus Peregrinibacteria bacterium RIFCSPLOWO2_01_FULL_48_20 | reverse complement strand
GTATATAATTTGGCCATGAGGACAAGGTGTTTGGGCGGTTCACGGACCTTATGAAAATACCAATCGCAAGATATGAGCAAAACAATTGCAATTTACTTTTCCGACTCGGAGCCCATGGCCTACCCCTTTAATAAGAAACAGTATCTTGAAATATATCAACAAATCATTTCTGAGCTTGAAAGCCGTGGCATCAAGGTTTTTATTGTTCGCGGAGACAGTTACATTAAAAATGGACGATTTGGGAAAGGATGGCAATTTGTAAACGAAAAGCTGAAAGAATCCGCGGGCGAAGTCCATGTCGACCTTATCTTTAATCGAGATGATAAAAACACCATTCCCATTATTGACGACTGCAAAATCATCAATCAACCGGAGTTTGATCAACTCTGCGTAGACAAGGTAAAAACGTTTGAAACTTTTCCTGACATTTCACCAAAAACCGCGTCTATTCACTCTTACCAAGGATATCTTGAACAAATCGAGAAATGGCGGATGAAACCCGAAGAGATGATTGTGCTCAAGAAAAATTTTGAAACGGAGGGTCGAGGCATTTTTATCATTCCGATTGCAGACGTTAAGAAGTCATCCTACAAAGACTGGAATAACGTGATGGTTCAGGAATTCATAGACAGTTCAATCGGCATTCCCGGTATAACCGATGGATTGCATGATCTGCGTGTCACTGTCATTAACGGTAAGCCGATAAATTCATTTTTACGTGTTCCCAAGAAGGGAAGTTATCTTGCGAACGTGGCTCAGGGGGGAAGCGGCACATCTATTGATCTTAAAAAAGTACCAAAAGAAGTGATTGAATTTGTTTACCGAATTGATAAGAAAGTGAAAAAGTATTACCCGGCGATCTATTCTGCGGACTTTATTCATTCCGGCAAGGGATATAGACTTCTGGAGTTGAACTCCCGCCCCGGAGTGCAACATCCGGAATGGTCCAAGACATATAAAAAATTTAATGACGGCATAATCGAGATGCTGATAGCCGCAGTAAACGAATAAAATGAAAATCTTTATCCTCGCCTTCGTCACCATTTTTCTCGCCGAATTGGGCGATAAAACGCAAATCGCCACGCTGCTTTTTGCCGCGGACAAAGAACACAACAAATGGATGATTTTTCTGGGAGCGGTTTTGGCGCTCGTTCTCACCACAGCCATCGGCGTACTGCTCGGTGCGGTTCTTTCGAACTACGTTGGAGAAAAAACACTGAAACTCATTGGAGGAGTTGGATTTTTGGTCGTCGGCCTTTGGACTCTTTTCTCAAAATAATTTCCTCACACGCCGCAAGATCCTCCCCCGCTCGCTTGAGATGGTTCCACGGTGGAAAGAATATTTTTGTATCCGGCCGAACTCGAAAATTCCGCGCTTAAAGCCGTTTTCGGATCAATATCTTCCCAATCGGTGCCTTCCTTGGCGAAGTATTTTCCAATCGTCAAATAAGTACCCGGAAACCAATAAGAATTGAGAACAAGAGCGGCTTCATACATTTCTTCCTCAGACCCTCCTTGAGCGGCCATCAACTCCAAAAAACCGAGCATCGCCATTCCATGATTGCAATCGGGGAAATAGGTGGAATTGCCGCAACACGGTCTATAAATATTTTTTGCGACTTCCTCCACCAAAGCTTGCTGTTCATCGGTCAAAACAATCCATTCGTGTCGGCTGTAATGGTCCATGCTATCTCCAACGGAAACCGACCAGCCGCCCGTTGACGCAAAACCGCCAGCGCCTCCGTAAGCCGGATCCACCATCGGACCGGTCTCTAAAATTGTATTTTTATTGGCCAGCCCGAACGCCCACAGTAAATTGAGAATCAAACCGCTGTTTTCTTGAGTGAGTTTTAGCTCTCCTTCCACCGTCCCTTCGAGAAGCTCCTTGCTGTAATCGTCTGTCCAACCGCGCTGCTCCATGATTTGGCTCATTTGCGTTGAATCAATGACCCCGTCGGCGATCATTTTTTGCCCAAGATCCGCCCACTGAATCGGAAGCAGTGCGCCGTCCTCCGAAAAAACCGCTTCCTGAAGATCCTGCTCCAATTCTTCTTCCGTTTTGGCGAATAAACGCGGCGAAAGTTGAATTTCAAAAACAACGTTGAGCGCGAGCAAAATCGCGGAGAAAACAATGGCAATAGACCAAAGCATTTTTCTATCGATAATAATGTTGTGGCCATTAGCCACGTTCTTGCTTAGCAAACCCTTCGGGTCTGCTTTGCGATATTTTGTATTCATAATGGAAAAGGAAAAGATTACCAGTTTTTACAGCACTCAAGTAAGGCACTCGCGGCTTTCTTGAGCCGGGACATGTAAGGTTGTGGCCGTTGGCCACGTTCTTGCTTAGCAAACCCTTCGGGTCTGCTTGTGGAGTAAAAAAATAAAATCGTAAAAACGATCCACAAAAGAATTAAAACCGAGAAAACGGCCACGGACGGGAGAGCTGTCGATCCCACCAAAAAAATGTAGAAGAAAAAAATCAAACTGAGGAAAAACGGCAGTCGAAAAATATGAAATTTTTCCACGGTTTTCTTTTCGACCACGGTATAAATTCCATGCGCCGAAGCGCCCATCAATAAAGCCAGGAGGGCGCCGTCGTGAAAAGTACCCAACAAATAAAGTACAAGCAGCACAAGCCAAGTGATGGAAACGCTCGCGCATAAAACGCAAATTTTAAATCCGATCAAATGTTTCAAAATCAGCAAGGTGAAAAACAAAAGAATGATGGCGGCAAAAGAAAGGAAAACCGGATCGTTCATAGAAAAAATCTTAGAAGTTCAAAAAAAGTCGCGACAAGAATCAAGAAAAGGAAGGTAAGGATCATGCCTTGATAGGGAAAAGTTTTGCTTTTTCGAAGCCGAGTGAGCAAGGTGCTTAAGCGCGGACCAAAAAATAATACGATTCCACCCACGACACTGCCGAAAAGAAATTTATCCACGTAGTAAGTGCGATTGAGCAAAGAGCCAAAATCGCCATAAAGTGAAAGGTAGAAAGAACTGTTGTCGAATAAAAGAGGCTGAAGAGGAAGTATGGTGGTCAGGAAAGAAAGCAGAGCCATCCAGTACGGAAGATACGGAATTTTTATTTTCCGGCGAAGCAGACGGCCTATCCAAAGCCCCATGGCCACGGCGAAAGCTCCGAGAAAAATGCCAACGGAAAGCACACTGAGTCCCAAGGATGCCGCAGTAAGCGCGGCGGCCCCGGCTCCCAATGTGCAAAGCGGGCAATGAGCCATGGCGGTTCCGGCGGGAAGCATTATCGCCAATGCAAATCCGAAAAAAACAGTCAGTAATCTTTTTTTCATTATCTAAATTTGGATGAAGAGTCCGCCGTCTTGTCCGTCATTCGTGATGATTTCAATCTCAAACGGTGCCAATTTTGGTCCCGGCATTCCAGGCGAAGAGGAAGGCATTCCGGGCAAAGCGATGCCTTTAATGTCCGGCTTTTGACTGAACAACTCTTCTATGCCTTCCACCGGAATATGACCTTCAATAATATAATCGCCTATTTTTGAGGTGTGACAGCTCCACAATTCGGAAGGTATTCCATTTTCCGTTTTAAAGGATTCCACCTCAGATTGAGACTTTAACTGCAGATCGACATCAAACCCCTCTCCTTCCAGATAACCAGCGTACAGTTTGCAACAACCGCAAGTGCTGCTGGCAACGACCGTGATGTCCGTAGTGCCGATCAGCTGAGTCAATTTTTCTCGTTTTTCTTCGGCGTTTTCCGAAGCGGAACTGATCCAATAGCCGATCCCGATAACGAGAGAAATGATGATGAGACCGATCGAGACTGTTTTTCCCATATAATAAAGGTTAAGAATTATTTATTCTTGGAAAGTTTGTGAACGGCAAGAATTTCACGAATTGCCTTTTTGTTTTCTCCTGATTTTATTTGTTCAATCACATGCGTCGAAAGGTGATTCTCAAGCATCAAATCTTCCACGCCGGAAAGAGCTTGCCTGGCTGCCTGCGACTGCGTGATGATATCGATGCAGTACTCCTCATTTTCCACCATTTTTTGAAGACCCCGAATTTGGCCTTCAATAATCTTCAACCTTCTCTGCACTTTCTTTTTAATATCGCATCTCATGCGCGAAGAATACCCCCTGGGGGTATCTGTGTCAAAGGGGAAGTGGAGAGAAAACGCCTTTTTCTTCAAAACAATTGAGCGTAGAGTACGGATAGAAATTTTACCACAACACCATGAACAATCCTTTAAAGACAGCCGAATGGATCCTTCGTATCGGTATTTTCGGTTCCTTTTTGGGACATGGCGTATTCGGCCTGGGCGTGAAAGCGGCATGGATCCCCTACCTCACGGTGGTGGGTTTTTCCGAGAGCAGCGCTGAAACACTTTTACCGCTCATTGGCGGTTTGGACATTGTAGTGGCTTTCTTCGCGCTCCTGCTCCCCCTTCGAATCGTGCTCGTTTGGGCGGCCCTTTGGGGATTCGCAACCGCACTCATGCGTCCCATCGCGGGAGAACCTGTTTGGGACTTTGTGGAACGCTGGGCAAACTGGGCGGCCCCTCTCGCGCTGCTCGCACTGCATGGGTTCCCAAAGGGTCTAAAAGATCTTTTCAAAGTGCGATAGTTTAAGTAGAATCCCGTCGCATGGAATCGTTCACAAAACACTCTTTAAAACGCTCGACTTCATCGAACGGTTGGATTAAAAGCCACATCTTTCTCAGTATTGTGGCTTTGGTGCTCGGTATTCTCACCTTGCGCGGAGTGGTGGGCGCCATGCTCACCGGGAATCCTTTCTCAGTGAAGCAAATTTTTTACTCGGCCGTGGGGAGCAGCGTGAAAATGGATGCCTACGAACACACGAACATCCTCCTAATCGGAGTGGGAGGCGAAGGACACGATGGCGAAAATCTCACGGACACGATGATTGTGGCTTCCTTGAATCACAACGACAATTTGGTTTCCATGATTTCCATTCCGCGCGACCTTTACGTGGAAAATGAAATGGTGGGATGGGGCACGCGCCTCAACAGTATTTACGAATATATCTTGGACGATACGGACGACCCCGCCCTTGCCATGGATGAGCTCAAAACCGAAATCGAAGATATTTTGGACGTGGATATTCACTACTACGCGAAAATCGACTTCCAAGGTTTCGAGGAAGTGGTGGATGCGCTCGGAGGCGTGACCGTGGATGTGGATCAAACGATTATTGATGACGCCTATCCCGCCGCAGCCGGCTCGGATTACCTGTTCGATCCTTTTTATTTGCAAGCCGGAACCCAAGAACTCGACGGAGAAACCGCGCTCAAGTATGTTCGCAGCCGCCACAACACCTCCGACTTTGACCGCGCCGCTCGCCAACAACAAATGCTGGAGGCCTTAAAGAACAAAGCACTGAGCATGGGTGTACTGGCCAATCCTGCCAAAATTAAAGATGTATATTGGGCCATTTCACGCAATTTCGAAACAGACATGAGCCTTACGGAAATTGTGAGCTTGGTGGAATTTGCTGAAAAGCTCACCGGCGACAGTGTTCTCTCCGCCGTACTCAACGAAGAGGCAAATAAAATGGGCGGCTTCCTTTACACGCCTCCCCGTGAAGAAGGCGACCCTTACGTGCTCGTACCTTACACAGAAAGTTTTATCGAGCTGCAACTTTTTGCTCAACTCTTTTTCTATCATCCGGAAATTTACGCGGATAAGGTGGCGATTCAAGTGCTCAACGGAACGAAGGCCGAGAGCATCGCCGGACTCACAAAAATGTACCTCGTACGCTATGGTTTTAACGTGGTGAACTATGGAAATGCAGCCACTGCCGGCGTGGAAAAAACACGCATTATTCCACTTCGAAACGGCATCAACGACGAAGAAGTAAATCGAAACATTCAAATTTTACCTTCCCTCACGCAGGGAGAAATTATGAATGAAGTCCCGCCGGAATACGCCCCTGCCGTTTGGCCGACGGAAGCCGAAGTCATCATTGAATTGGGCGAAGATTTTGTGGATTTTTACGAAGAGAACGATGAGCTCTTCTATCTTGGTGTTTACTAGAGTAGTATGTTGATGCTCTTTTTTAAGGGCTACGCTCACTAACGTTCACTCCGCCTGATGTTCCAAAGCCTCCTTTCTTTACTGCTCGCCAGCTCACTCAGCTTCGCTTCGTTTGGCGGAGAAAGTGAGGCCGCCCGCTTTGATGACACCACTTTACTTTCCGTTGCAAAAATCCCGATGCAAAATGAAGAGTTTGTGGAGCCGGCCGCTATGAGCGCCGATGCAATTTTAGCGATTGATTTGGAAACACAAACCATCCTTTACGAGAAAAATTCCGTCTCGCGAGTTCCCATCGCCAGTCTCACCAAATTGATGACGGCTTATCTGATTTTGGAAGAGAACGACCCAAACGCCGTGGTGACCGTGAGCAACAAGGCCAGTGCAGCCACAGGTTCCCGAATGGGGCTCTATGGCGGCGAAGAAATACTGGTGAAAAACCTGCTGTACGGACTTTTTATTGAATCGGGAAACGACGCCGCTCTCGCCCTCGCCGAATTCAACGCGGGAAGTGAAGCGGCTTTTATTGAAAAAATGAATTTAACGGCTGAAATGTTGGGGATGGGAAATACTCACTTTGCCAACACCACCGGCCTGGATTCCAACAACGCTTACTCCACGGCTCGTGACCTTGCCATTTTAAGCACCCACCTTTTGCAAGACGAAAGCGTTCGGGAAATTGTGAAAAACAGCAAAGCGACGGTGACCAGCCAAAGCGGGACCGAGCATACACTCATCAATACCAATATTCTGCTGGGCCAACTGGGAATTAAAGGACTGAAAACGGGGACAACGGCCTCCGCCGGAGAATGTCTCATCGCCATTGCCGACGGTCCAGCCGGACACGAAGTGGTGAGCATCGTACTGGGAAGTGAAAACCGTTTCATAGACACCAAAATTCTTCTCGACTGGATTTATCGCGCTTACGTCTGGTAAAAAATGTTTCCAATTACAGAAACCGTTCGACACCTCATTCTTATTGTGGGCTCCGGCCTTCTCGCCTTTGGAATCGCTTTTGCTCTGGCACAGCCTTTCATCAATTGGCTCACCAAATGGAAGCTCGGAAAAAACATTCGAACCAAGACCAGTGACGGGAAAAACGCGGAACTGTACCACGCCCTGCATTGCAAAAAAGAAGGAACGCCCACCATGGGCGGCGTGCTCATTTGGGGAACCACCCTCGCGGTCATTTTGATCTCTCGCGCATTCTCTTATTTTGGATTTTTCGAACATTCCCTGCTCAGTCGTAAAGAAACCTACCTTCCAATTTTTACGCTTGCGGCCGTGGCTGTTCTGGGACTCATTGACGATTGGTTTAACATCAAAGGTTCGGGCAACAAAGGTCTCAATGTAAAACCGAAGTTTTTGTGGCTTACGCTTCTTGCCGTACTCGGCGCGCTCTGGTTCTTCATTAAACTCGGCTTCAGCGAAATTCATGTCCCCGGAATCGGCGACTTTGATGTGGGGCTCTGGTACATTCCCATTTTTGTTTTTATCATTGTGGGAAGCGCCAACGCCGTAAATATCACGGACGGTTTGGACGGCCTTGCCGGCGGACTCACCATTATCGCATTCGGTACTTATTCCGGTCTTGCCTACGCCCACGGCCTTCTTATTTTGTCCGCTTTTTGCGCGGTGGTCGCGGGAGCCAGTATGGCCTTTTTATGGTTCAACATTCCGCCCGCGCGCTTCATTATGGGAGACACCGGAGCCCTTTCGCTCGGAGCAACCCTGGGTGTCATCGCCATGCTTACCAACACCGTTTTGGTGCTCCCTTTTATTGCGGGGATTTTTGTGATTGAAACGCTCTCCGTGATCATTCAACTCACTTCAAAAAAACTGTTCGGGAAAAAAGTCTTCCACATCGCCCCGCTGCACCATCATTACGAACATCTCGGCTGGCCCGAGTTTCAAGTGGTGATGCGGTTTTGGATTCTGGGCGGAGTCCTGGCCATTCTGGGCCTCATTCTCGGCCTGGTGGGCATGGGAGATTAATCGGTGAACCGTGGATCTTCCAAGGAATCTTCCACCAAAGGCTCTACAACGGGCGCAACGTCCATCACCACTTCCGCTCCTCCGGAGGTGCTGAGTTGCTGTTCAACATTTTCAAATTGCTCGGTGAGCTCGGGAGTAATTTCAGTGTGGTCACGCAAGCGGCTGTATACATCGTACTGAAGAGCAACAGTGTAAGTGGTGCTTTCAAAGAATTTGGAAAGTTCCGTGAGTTCCTTCTCGCGAAGAGAAAGCACCATCATGCTGAGCTGATCCAAAATAGCCGCGTCCACCTCAAGTATTTGGAAAAGTTCGGGCATGCTCGCGATGACGCGTAAAATCTGGATGTCTTTGAGTTTTTGATCGAGCAAAGTGGAAATGACCGCTTCGCGTTCTTCCAAAACCACCGATTCGAGCTGCGCCAAAATTGAAATGG
>MFXB01000029.1 GCA_001787475.1 Candidatus Peregrinibacteria bacterium RIFCSPLOWO2_01_FULL_48_20 | reverse complement strand
GAAATTCCGTGAAGAATCCGCCTTGCTCACGCAGGCCTTTGTAAAAGACCCTGAAAAACTCATTCGCGACCTTCTCGGCACCGATACGGTTGAAGGATTTTGGAGGTTCGAGGTATAATCCAGTCCCATGTGGACACCCATTGAGGAAGCCATAACGGAAATTCAAAACGGCAAAATGCTCATTGTCGTGGATGACGAAGATCGTGAAAACGAAGGTGATTTGGTAATGGCGGCCGAAAGCGTCACGAAAGAAGCTGTGAATTTTATGATGAAAGAAGGACGTGGACTCATTTGTACGCCCATCACGGCGAGCATCGCCAAACGTTTGAATCTTTCTCCCATGACGGGAGAAGACGCCGACATGAATCGCTGCAACTTCACCGTTTCCGTGGATTACAAAGCGGGAACCAGCACGGGTATTTCCGCAGGCGATCGTGCGCAAACGGTGCGCGCCTTGGTGGATGAAAACAGCAAACCCGAAGATTTTCTGCGTCCCGGTCACATTTTTCCGGTTCTGGCTCGAAAAGGCGGAGTTCTTGTACGCGCCGGTCACACCGAAGCCACCACCGACCTCGCCCACTTGGCTGGATTCAAAAGTGCCGGTGTGATTTGTGAAATTGCAAAGGACGACGGTGAAATGGCACGAAGAGACGACCTCCAAAAATTTGCGGAAAAACACGGACTTAAAATGATCACCATCAAGGACCTCATTGCCTATCGTCGCCTCAAAGAAAAGTTGGTGCAACGTGCGGTGGAAACCGAACTCGAAACCGAGCATGGAAATTTCACCATTATGATTTATAAAAACGGCGTGGATGATTTGGAACATTTGGCCCTCGTGTACGGCAATGTGGAAGGGAAAGAAAATGTTTTGGTACGCGCTCATTCCGAATGCATGACCGGCGACGTTTTTCACTCCACCCATTGCGACTGCCGCAAACAACTCGATGCCGCTATGAGAATGATCGCCCGTGAAAAAAGCGGTGTGATTTTATACATGCGTCAGGAAGGACGCGGGATCGGTCTGCTCAATAAGTTAAAAGCCTACAAACTTCAAAAAGAAGAAGGCTGCGACACAGTGGAGGCCAATACAAAGTTGGGTTTCAAAGCGGATCTCAGGGAGTATGGAATCGGAGCGCAAATTTTAAAAGATTTGGGGCTCAACACTCTTCGTTTGCTCACCAACAATCCGCAAAAAATCGTGGGACTGGAAGGCCACGGACTCAAAGTGACGGAGCGTGTGGCTTTGGAGTGCGAAACGGGAATCCTTGCCAAACGTTATTTGAAAACGAAAAAAGATAAATTGGGTCACCTCCTCGAACATGTCTAATCCGCAAGCAGACCCGAAGGGTTTGCTAGAGAATAAGGTGGCAATGCCACACCATTCCTGGCACATGCGACGAGCGCTTCGCCTTGCCGAAAAAGCGCGCGGATGGACGCTGCCCAATCCTCTCGTGGGAGCGCTTATTATTAAAGATGAAAGGCGAATTGGCGAAGGTCACCACACCGGTTTTGGGAAACCGCACGCGGAAGTGGAAGCCTTGGCTTCATGCACCGAGTCGCCGGAAGGAGCCACGCTTTATGTGACTTTGGAACCCTGCCCCCATCAAGGAAAAACTCCTCCTTGCACGGACGCCATTTTAAAAAGCGGAATCGCGAAAGTGGTGATCGCCGCACTCGACCCTTCCGAAAAAGCGAACGGAAAAGGCGTGAAGATTTTGAAAGACGCCGGACTCGAAGTGGAAGTGGGACTTTTGAACAAGGAAGCCATGGAACTCAACAAAGAATTTTTCACTTTCCATCAAAAGAAACGTCCCTTCATCACGCTGAAAGCGGCGCTGAGTCTGGACGGGAAAATCAGCATGGATCGCGAAAGTAAAACCTCCCTCACCGGTGACAAAACCCAGATTTTTCTTCATCAACTTCGTCATGAACATCAAGCCATTTTAGTGGGAGCCGGAACGGTGCTCAGCGACAATCCGCATTTGGGAGTGAGGCGAGTGGAAGGCCGCGACCCTCTCCGAATCATTCTGCAAGGCGAGCGTGAATTACCAATGGACGCACACGTTTTTCGAGACTCGAATTTTCTGGTTCTAAAAAATCAAAAAATCGAGAGTCTTCTTAAAAGTTTGTACGAAAAAGAAGTGATTTCCGTTTTGGTGGAGGGTGGGAGTGAAATCTTTACCGCCTTTTTGGAAGCGGACTGCGTGGACGAAATGAAACTTTTCATTGCTCCGATTTTTTTGGGTGAAAGCGCCTTGCCCTTCGCAAATCTCAAAGAACCGCTTCAGCTCAAGAAAACAAAACTTCAAGAAATCGGCCGTGATTTTCTATTGACGGCGCTTGTTGAGCAGTCGGCTGATGCCCATGTAGCTGAGAAAACCGCCGCATCCAAGGACAAAAAGCTGAACAAGCAAGTGGGGATAAGAAAATCGAGAAAGGCCAAACAAAGCGAGTGACATAATGCCCGCCGAAAAAAGAATCGCTGTGGTTTCACCGAAAGGAATAAACGATGAGAATTTGACCTTGCTGAACCGCGCCAGAAAAAGAAGCAACAAAAGCGCCGAAACGGAAGAACTGATCAAATTTGAAAGCGCCAAACCCGGCACCCCAAAAGAGTAAAATTGCGTAAAAAGCAGGCTGAGACCGATATTGATAAAGACGGTGAGAAAAGAAAGCGCCACGGGCGTTTTAGTTTCCGAAAGAGCGTAAAACGCTCGTACCAAAAGCGGAATCAAACTTTGAGGCAGAGCCGCCCACACCAAAATGGAAAAACTGCTCAAGGTGAGAAAGAAGGCGGCGTCATCGAAAGCGCCCCCTTTCAATACAAAAGTGATAACGGGCTCACGGAGGAAATAAAGCCCCACCGTTGCGGGAACCGCCCAAAACAAAATGGTGCCCAAGGAAGAACGAACCGTTTCCACAAACTCTTTTTTATCTTTTGAAAGCGCGCGTTCCGCCAAGGTCGAAAAAACGGCCACCGAAAAAGAAACGGCGACCACGCCGTAAGGAAAACTTTCCAAATTCAAGGCATACATATAAACGGACAAAGCCCCCACCGAAATAAGGGACGCCAAAATCGTATCCACCAAAAGCCCGATTTGAACGGCCGACATTCCAAAAATTCTCGGCAAGGAAAGACGAATAAAATCCTTCATGTCCTTTGTTAATTTTGGAAGGCTGAAACGATAAGTGAACGACGTACGAAGAATGCTCGGGATTTGAACCAGAAAGTGGAGGAAGGCGCCTGCCACTACTGCAAAACCCAAGGCATAAACGCCAAAGCGAGGTCCGAAAAACGCAGCACCCACAATGATGCTCAAGTTATAAACCAAAGGTGCCAAGGCCATCCCCAAAAACTTTTTTTCCGTATTTTCGATTCCTTGAAGCACACTGCTGATTCCCAAAAATAAAGGCGAGAGCAACATGAGCCTGGTGAGGTCAATCGCCACTTCAAGATCTTCCGAACTGAGACCGGGAGCAATCCATGGAACGAAAAAAGGAGCAAAGGCAAAAGCAAGAATGCCCACTCCAAAGAAAAGAATAAAAATTCCATTCAAAATCTGACTCGCGAACAAAGAAGCTTCCTGCTCGCCGCGCGCACGAACTTTTGTGTACAAAGGGATAAAAGCCGTCGAAAGCGCACCCATAATGAGCAAGGTGTAAAGAAGATCCGGAATACGAAAAGCCGCGTAATACGAGTCGAGTCCTATTCCAAAAATTTTAGCGAACAGATAGTCACGGAAAACCCCTAAAAGTCGACTCAGAACGGAAGAAATCGCCAGAATCAAGGCACCAAGCCGGACTTTCGAGGAAATGGAAGAACCACTCATAATTTTATTCTAGCAAAGAAAGCAACTTTTCAGGTTAAGTAATCTTGTTTGTCGGCCAATTTTATGTTATAATTTACAGATGGAACTCTTCAATCGCCTCAATCAAGTTTTGAACCTTTCTCCGAGAGAATGGCCGCGCGTCCTTGTCGCCTTCGGCATGGTTTTTTTGAGTCGAGCCGGCGCTATCATTGGAGGAAGCATTTTGTTGGCTTTATTTTTGACTCACATCGGGATTGAGCTTTTACCTCTGCTTTTTTTGACCAACGCCGTTTTAATGATAATCGGAACGGTCATTTACCGAAACCTCATTCATCGAATTCGCCAAGAGTTACTCATCACGGCAACCGTTCTTTTTGCATCGGCTCTTCTCGTGGCGTCAATCTTGTTTCTCGGAGGAAACACGGTGATTTTTTACAGCCTGTTTTTGTTCGCGGGATCGGTGCTCTTGTCCCAACTGAACATTTTAATTTCCCTCTTTAACGAAGAGCTATTTACTCCTTTGGAAAGCCAAAGAACTTTCCCCGTCATTGAATCTGCCGAAACGCTGGGAGGAATTATGGGGGGTTTACTTCTGACAGTATTTGCAAACAATTTACCCAGTTACAAGTTCATTCTTATTTGGGTGATCCTGCTGCTTTGTATTTTGCCCATTGTGCTCAGATACAACGCAAGAACCATGGAAATCCCCAAACTGAAGGAGGAATACGCCGAAGCGACAACGGAGGCGCCTACAAAAAGAAAAGAGGCCGGCAATTTTTCGGGACTCCGCAAATTCTCTTTCTTGCGAGAGATGATGGTCGTGGTGTTTTTCTTCTGGGCCATCATGAATATTTTGGAGTTTCAATACACCAAAGCCATCCAACAAGATGTGTTTGAGGCTCAAGAACAAACCCTCGTACTCGAGGATTACGAGCACTTGATCGCCCAAAAATTAGGTACTTTGCATCTCATTTTTAACTCCGCGGCATTGCTCATGCAGCTGGTCGTGGCGAGTCGAATCATCACTTCTTTGGGAATCACTTCCAGCATGATGCTGCATCCTCTCGTCACTATGATCAACGTACTGGCCATGATTTTTCAGTTCAACTTTTTTACAGCTTCGCTCGCGCGAGGAAGCCACGAACTCACGGGAATTTTATTTAAAAGTTCCTACGATTCTTCCTACTACGCCATTCCCCATCACCTTCGAAGAGATGCGAAAGAATTCATGCAAGGCCTCATGAAACCGCTGGGAGCGATTATGGGAACTTTGGGAATTTTCTTTGTAGCATACAAACTCACGGGCTTGGACGAAACTCTGGCTTTAAACGCAATTCTGCTTTTACTGGGAGCCGGCATGGCCTTTGTGATTGCACGAATGAACAAATCCTACACGGCGCTGTCGGAGCAAAACTTAAGCCACAAAATGGATCTGCCCACCCGAATCAATGCGGTGGAAATCTTGGCGCAAAAAGGACATGAAAAAGTCAGTCCAGCACTGCAAACCCTTTTACGCAGACCTCAGGAACCCGCCATTTTAAAAGAAAAAATTCTCGAAACTTTAGGTTTGGTGCAAGACCCGGAGGCCATAGCCGGCGTTCTCGACATGATCAAAAATGAAAATGAAGAAATTCGTTTGGCCGCTATTCAAGCTTTGTCCCATTACGAGCGTTTAAAAAAACACATCATGGCGCAATCCATCACTCGTTATCGTGTTTTGGAAGTCATAAAAGAAGCGCTTGAAAAGGAAAAAAATGAACGAATCATGGAACAACTCATTTATGTCTTTCACCAAATTGAACCGGAAAATCTCACGCAATTTTTAATGGGGGAAATCAAAAACAAGCGTGTGAACACAGCCCTTTTTATCCGCATGCTCAGACTCTTTAAAGATCCCAATTTGAAATATTATTTGGAAGAATATCTCATCGATAAGAACTCGGCCAATAAAGCCGCGGCCATTGTGGCTCTTTGGCAATTCAAGACGATGCGTCCCGAGCTCACGCATCATTTGCAAACCATGCTGGAAAGCAAGAAAGAAGAAATTCTCGAACTGGGAATTGAAACCGTAGGACAAATCAAAGAATACGCCTTCCGAAAAACCTTAAAATCCATGCTGCGTGCAAATCATTCCGAGAAAATACGAAAATCGATTTTATTGGCACTGATTCACCTTGAAGATGAAAACGCCATTCCTCACTTGCTCGATCACTTCTTCCATCATCCCATAAAATTTTACGACGTTTCAAACCGCTTCAAACGGATCGTTCAAAGTGCCCTTGAACTTCATATTATCGATAAAATAAACGGCCTGCTTTGCAAGCATCATCATCTCTCCTTAAAAGAAATGAGCAAGGAAACGCTTGAGCTCTTGTCGAGCTTATACACCAAAGTGAATGCCCACCGTGAAGTGCATCAAATCAAAAAGGTGCTTGATTCCAGAGAAAGGGGGTCTCTATAATGAGGCGAATGTCTTTTCTACGCCGCTCCATCCTTGTGCCCTTTCTTTTTACTCTGATAATCAGTGGAATTTTAGCGTTTGGACTGAGCTTTTTGAGCTTAAAATTTTATCCCTTGGGCACCGGAAAACTCCTCGGCATGGGTTTTGGGCTCATGTTTATTTTTTCCGGAGCGAGTTTTGTTGTCACCATCCATCGACCTCTTCGAAGAATTATCCATGAAATGAAAGCGCTTTTAACGGGAAAAACCTACCGACGAGTGCTCACCGCCAAAACCAATGAACTCGGCGTGCTCGCTCATTTTTTCAATGAAGTCACGCGAAACTTGGAAAGCATTTCAGGCAGCGTGCAGTCACACAAACGAATTTTGAAAGAACTCGACACTGCGCAAGAAATCCAACAACTTTTGATTCCGAAAAATGCTCCCGTTATTGCCAACTTGGAAGTAACGGCAAAAACACGGCCGGCCTCTGAAATTGGAGGAGACACTTTTGATTTTTACACGAAAGGAAATCGAAACTTGTTTTACATCGGTGATTCGACCGGACACGGAATTCCGGCCGGAATTGTGATGGTCATGGTGGACGCGCTTTTGGAAACATTCATTTCCCTCGAAGATACCCTGACAAACATGGTCATTAAGCTCAATCAATATTTGAAGCCTCATCTGAAACCAACCATGTTCATGACCATGATTCTTCTGGAATGGGTTCCCTCGGAATCCAAACTGAAATGGATCGGTGCCGGACATGAATACATTGTTCACGTTCACACGGACGAAAGCCGCATCGAATCCATTCCCGCCGGCGGCTTGGCGGTTGGTATGATCCCGGATAACAGCAAACTCGTTCATGAGAAGGAAATCATTCTGAAGGAAAATGACTTCATCGTGCTGTACTCCGACGGAATCGTGGAAGCCAAAAACGTGAATGGCGAAACGTACAACTTAAAGCGTCTGGAAGATTTCCTGAAAGGCCACTGTGCCGCCGACACAAACACGCAAACCATTTTCGAACAAATCGCCATTGATGTGGGTCGCTTCATGGAAGGCCAAGCGCAACTCGATGACATGACCCTCATCGTTATCAAGCATACGAAAACCAGGCAAGCGATCGAAGGCAGTACCGAATGGAAAAACTAACGTAAAAACTTAGGCAATATCTTAGGCGCGTTGAGCCCTGGAACTTTTTTAATCCACTCCAAATCCCTTAAATTGAATTTTCCGAAATAAAGATCGCGAAGGTCTCCACCCGCTGCTACAAAGCTTTCGATTTGAAGATAACCGGAAAAGTAGGATAACTCTTTTGTAAAAGCGCCCGGCCTGGAAGAATCTTCAAGCCCTCGCTTGAGTTTAAACGCCGTTTGCAGCGCTTTTTCTGCGGGAAATCCCAGTTTAAGAGAGTAATCGTAGGTCTCTGCAAAACTGTGTTTGAGGGCAAATTCAACCAAGAAAACTAAAGTGGCGCTGCGATAATTTTTTTCCGTATCGTGACTCAAGACCTGTTCTTGATTCCAAATGGCCAACCCTTCTTGAGTCTCCAAATAGTCCCCGAATCCGCGATTGAATAAACGCAAAGGCTGATATTTCCCGTTTTCCGCGGTCAAAATGTGAGTTTCAACTTCATGTGCGATGAGCATGCGGAGTCGGTCTTCAAAAAACTCCGCTCCTTTTCGGAGAAACAAAGTATCTTGTTTGCCGGCCGAGCACGCCGCCACCATATTTTTATTGATCTTCACTTTCCAATGGTCCAGTCCATATTCTTTAAAAATACGTTCAAAAATGATAGCGGCTTCTTCGGTGCTGTAATTTTTTTCGGATTTTACAAAATTTTTAGGTTTTTGATTCAGTTTTTCTCGAGCTTTCTCCAAAAGAGAGGCACCGGGCAGTCCGTACAAGTGTATGCTGGCGTCCGTGAATGAAGTACTGCCCAGAGCCTCCAAAAGAATCGCTTTCTTCTCAAGCTCCGTAATTTTACCCAAAAAGAGTCTGGAAGCGGCCGAATCGTCCAATCGTTCTTTCAATTTTTCCAATTGTTTTTTGAGGTCCATCGGATTAAATCCAAGCTTTTTATACTGAAACTGAGGATTGTAATGGGGATTCTGTAAAAATTTGGTTTTTTCTTCATTGAGATTGATCGGCTTCAAGTGGCTGAGCAGTTTTATCGACTTATCGATGGCCACCAAACTGGCATCCAAATCGTGATTTTGATTTTTTCCTCCAAACAAATCGGCGGGATAAAGTGCAGGTAATTTCAAACTTTTCGATTTGCTTTTATTGGGATCGATGAGCACCCCTTTCAAATCTCTTTTCCCAAGAACCAAAGGGAAATCCTGTCCGGACAAATCCTCAAAACGCAGCAAAGTTTGAACACGAATGTTTCCGAGCATGAATTTCACTTTCGGCGAGTCCAGTTTCAATTCCTCCGCCAAAGCCTTGTCCATCACGCTTTCTTCCAAAAGCGGATTCAAGGAAGCCCAAACATAGCGTGCTTCCTCGGGAGCCAAGATTTTAACCTGTTCTTCGTAGCCCACCACTTCCTTACCGCTGATTTTTTTGACTTCTTTTTCAATTTTGTTCCCAAACAAATCTTGCGACACACGTACGCCTTTTTCAGGAGTGGTGACTTGCACGCCTTGAATTCTTTCGAGTCGTCGCCGAAGCGGTGCCAAATTGGCCATTTGTACGGAAAGCCCCGCCCGCGCATTGATTTCAAGAAGCATGGGGCCGTTGTTTTCATCGAGCGCGATATCCACGGCCGAGTAACCCAAGTTCGTATTGAGTTGAATGGTGGAAGCAATGAGCAAAATTTCATCCCAATTAGGAATTTTATAACCTCGAATCGGACCCACTCCGGGAATTTCGGGGATGATTTTATTCTTGTAAACAATGTGCGTGGTTTTTCCGGTCGCCATATCGATTCCAACACCCACGGCGCCTTGGTGCAAATTGGCTTTCCCATCGGATTCTTTGGTGGGCAAACGAAGCATCGCCATCACGGGAATGAGGTTGTGCACCACAATACGAACATCGGGAAGTCCTTTGTAAGAGAACTGCGCCAAACTTTGATCGCATACAATGCGTTGCTCGAAAAAAGCGGTGTCCTGAAGCTCCGAAATACTAAAGCGGCCTTCTAAAATATCGGCACAATGCTCCGACAACTCCACCTCCGAAATGAGATCTCCGCTGGCTTTTATGAAAACTCCTTCCTTACGACCGATCACAACTACAATCCCTTCCCCGCCGTACCCTAAATTAGGCTTCAAAACGAAAGAATCCGGCAGCGTCGAGAAATCAAATCGATCAAGCTCGTCGGTATTGTGAATGGCGGCATAGAGCTTTGGCGTGGGAATTCCTCGTGCCGATAGAAAGTGCTTCGTTTTCAGTTTATCATCCGCGAAACGAATGGCCTTTTTTTTGTTAAAAGGACGGATGTAGAGCAAATTCCGCGCATTGATTCCCAAAATACCATGGTGACCGAAAAGTCCCATTATTCTTCAATATGATGGATAAGTTCACGAAAACGAATGTACTCGGTGAGTCTGAGCCCCGACCACCTCGCCAAAAGAAAATTAAAAACCAAAAAGAACAAAATAATTTCAGGATGTCCGAGCACCAAAGTCTTTAGAAGCCCCCAGTCGGCAACGAAGTAGCATAAAATGGAAACGGAGAGCACTTCCAGCACGA
Source organism: Candidatus Peregrinibacteria bacterium RIFCSPLOWO2_01_FULL_48_20 (assembly GCA_001787475.1). Classification (GTDB taxonomy): domain Bacteria; phylum Patescibacteriota; class Gracilibacteria; order UBA1369; family 2-02-FULL-48-14; genus 2-02-FULL-48-14. Next base: position 2,525 of record MFXB01000029.1, on the reverse strand, counting down.
CTTTAACGGCTCCTTTAAATCCGCGATCGCTCTGAATGGTGACAAACTTTTCCACCATGGTACTCATAATAAGCATGGGGAAAATAGCGATTCCGGCCACATTTCCAATCTCAAAGTAAGCACCCAGGAAAAGCAGCAGTAAAATGGTCAAACTCACAAAAGTGAGCACAATCGCCATACGCGGAATATACAAAAGTCGGTACCGATGTAAAAAGTGACGAACCACCCCTCCAATCAAAAGAAGCGCGACAAAAATCAAAAGTCCAAACCACAAATTCAAAGCAATGAAGGAGAGCGTTAAAATGGAAGGCGTGTAAACCCCTAGAGTATCGATGCCCACCACCTGTTTCATAAATGCGACCACGGTCACAATAATGGGCAGCATCAAAATAAGCAAAATCATGTTCGAAGGCACTCCTTTGTCGATCATGGTATTCACTAAAACGGAAAGAAAATTCCAAGGCCGAAGGTTGAGATTGTCATCCACGAGCTCAAAGCCCACTCCCCGCCCCGCCAAAAGCGTTGTGAATTCGTCCACACTTTCCACTTCCAAAAGCACCCACAAGGCTTCAAAACGCGTAAGGATCAGAAAGGACGGCTGAATACTTTGATAAATCCCTCGCGCAATATTACTGAGCGAAGAAAAATTCTCATCGGAAATGAAGTAAATTTCCTTCTCTTGGAAGGTATCTTTGAATTGGGTCAAAACCGTCAGTCCCGAACTTCCCACCGTATAAATAAGGATATTTTCAGCCGCTTCAAGCTCAGAGAGGTTCTCAACAAGCTGTTGCCGAAGCTCCTCTTCCTCCAAAAACTCCGATTCCGAACTGAACGTTTCCAAAAGATCCACATAAATGCCTTGCTCGCGCGCCGCTGAAATGAATTGAGCGATCCGTTCTTTCTGGTCGGATCGATTAGTGACCAAAATAAACGATTTTTCATAAATAAAAATGGATTGCTGAAATTGCTCCTGAAGTCCCGCGGCATTTCGTACCGTCAGTTCAAGCAAATATTCGCCGGATTCCGAATAAGAGTGAACCACTTCCACTCCCTGTTCTCGATTCCCGTCGCCCAAGAGCCATTCGTAACTCAGATTCGTTTCGCCCAAAGAATGCGTCAACTTGGAGGCATCAAAAATCACACTTTTATTGATTTCCGCACTTTCCGGACCAAACGATTGGCTCACGTCCAAAGCAAAGGCCGCAGAGGAGAAAAGCGCAAAGAAAAAGAAAAGGAAAGTGAAGAGGCGTCGGATCATACGCATGCATGGTAGCACAGACCAGTCTTGTCCCTAAAGTGAAAATCTGCTATACTTATAAGAAATCAAAACAAAAAAGTATGGCAAACACTTTCCTTTACTCACCGCAGGTGAGCTACAGAAAGACCGTCGCGAAGCGACTCCTTCAAGGACTGCTTCGACTGCGTTTCCTCTGGGTCGCCGCGCTCGCAATGACTCTTCTTTCGAGTCCTTTTTTGACCGATGCGGGCTCCAAATCTCTTGGAAACGTCAGTATTCTGGAAGCTCCCGGCTCTGTGGCGGGAATGTCTTCGGAAATTGTTTTACAAGGGAAAGCTTACAAAAACCTGGAAGTGAACATTCAAAAGCCCGATTCCACGGTGTTGATTTTGGAAACGGTCACGGACGCTCAAGGAAAAGCGGAGTTGAACATCTCCGAATACCATCTGAGACAAGCGGGAATCTACAAGATCGCCGCACGCGAACTGGAAAGTGGTGAAGCCTACGGAAAACCCGGAAGTTTTGAAGTCTTTGCGGGACCCGTCTCGGAAAGCAATTCTCAAATCGACCTCAGCAAAAACTCAGCCGAATTGGGAGAAACAGTTGAATTGACGGTTTCTTTGCTCGACAGTTACGGAAACGAAATCGACGGCCATGTGCTGAAGGTAATTCCCAACGACAACGCGGTTTCCGTTTACACTCCCGAGTTTGCCACCGACGAAAACGGACACATGAATTTTTACCTCACTTCCGAGAAGAAAGGCATTTATGAATTTACCGTTTTCGATTCCAGCATCAATAAAACCCTTTGGGATAAACCCAAGTTGGCATTCTCAAGCGGCGCAAAAGTCGCTGAAATCGGCGGGCACGACGAAGATGATATTTTTCTCGCCGAGGAAAGCGGCAGCATCGACTCCTTTAAAGTCACTCTCCCGGGCAGCCTCCTTGTAGGCGACGACACAACCGTAGTGGTGACCGCCATCGACGAAAGCGGTTTCACCGTCAGCGATTATACGGGGACGCTTCGTTTTGCTTCCTCCGACAGCGAAGCCACCCTCCCCAATGACTACACTTTTTTGGCGGAGGACCAAGGAGAACACAGTTTCAGTCTTGCCGTGAAGTTTGTGACTCCCGGAACGCAAACGCTTTCCGTGACCGACATTGAAAAATTTTCCATCACCGGAGAAGCGGAATTTAAAGTGTCCACAAGCACAGATGCCGGGACCGAGCCCACGTACGGCTCAGACTTTGAAACCACCGACTATGAACGTGACGGTGACTTCACTTT